>CAMWVJ010000011.1 GCA_947177645.1 uncultured Desulfovibrio sp. | reverse complement strand
CAGGTCTTCCGTGATGCGGATGCGCTCGGACGCGCGCACCGGGAGCTTCTTGCCCTGCAGGGGCAGCAGGATGAAAGGCGCGCCATACTGGCGGCAGAGTGGCCCCAGGGCCTCCATACGGCCGGCTTCGCCGCTGATGGAATTGATGAGGCAGGAGCCGGGCGCATAGGGGAGCGCCGCCGCAATGGCCTCGGTATGGGAGGAATCGAGCGAGAGCGGGGTCTGGTGCCGGGCAATGAGGCGCTGGGCGAGTTCGGGCAGGCAGACGGCCTCGTCCACCAGCGGGGCGCCCACATTGACATCGAGCACCGTCGCGCCCGCGGCCACCTGCTCGTCCGCAAGGCGCAGGGCCGCGTCGAAGCGCCCCTCCTGAAGCTCCGCGGCGAGCACGGGTTTGCCCGTGGGGTTGATGCGCTCGCCAATGAGGGCCAGCGGCGCGCCCGCGGCCATGCGCACGAGCGCCGAGCGGCTGGTGAGCACGATGCCGTCCTGCCGCGGCAGGGTTCGCGGCTGCGGGCTGACAGCTTCCACCGCGCGCGCCAGCGCCGTGATATGGGCCGGCGTGGTGCCGCAGCAGCCGCCGAGCACCTGGGCGCCCATGGCCGCGAAGGCTGCCGTTTTTTGCGCGAAGGCTTCGGGCCCCATGGGGAAGACCGTCTGGCCGTCCCGAAGTTCGGGGAGGCCCGCGTTGGGCTCGGCCATGACCGCGCAGGCGCACACGGAAAGGAGCTCGCGCACGACGGGCAGCATCTCGTCGGGCCCGAGGCTGCAATTGGTGCCCACCACGTCCGCGCCGAGGTTCTGCATGGTCTCGGCGAAGATCTCGGGGCTTGAGCCCGTGAGGCTCACCCCGTGCTCGAAGGTCATGGAGACCATGACCGGCAGGTCGCAGACCTCGCGCGCAGCGGCCACGGCGGCGCGCGCCTCGGCGAGGTCGAACTGCGTCTCGATGAAGATGAGGTCGGCGCCACCGGCGACGAGCCCGCGGATCTGCCTGGCGAAACCCTCCACCAGTTCCCGCGGCTCGAGGGGGCCCAGGGGGCGCGCGAAAAGACCGCTCGGCCCCACATTGCCGGCCACGAACACCGGCCGCCCCTCCGGGGCGCTTTGCGCGGCCTCGCGGGCGATGCCGGTGAGGCGGCGGCACACGTCGAAAACATCCAGCCCGGGCGCCAGCTTGAAGGGGTTGGCGCCAAAGGTGCAGGTGGTGATGATGTTGGAGCCGGCCTCAAGATAGGCGCGGTGGATGCCCTTGAGGATGTCCGGGTTTTCCAGGCAATATTGGTCGGGGCTCACGCCCGCGGGCATGCCGGCCGCTTGGAGCATGGTACCCATGGCTCCGTCGAGCAAAAGCGGGCGCCCCAGGCCCAGGGCCTGAAGAAAGGGAAAGGCGGTCATGTCACATCCTTGCAGTGAACGCACGAAAGCCGGGCAGCACGCCCCTGCGTTTTTAGTACTGAAAAACATTGAAAAGGACAAATCAAAATTATATGATTCGGTGCCGTATCTTCCAGACGGTGACGAGACTATGACCAAGACGCAAGAACGCTCCGCCGGCAACGGCGCCACCGGGCCCGCAAAGGGCAGCCCCGCCGAGGGCACCGTCATCCCCGAGGTCCTGCCCGCGGATGCGGGAGGAGCCATCGCCGACGGCGCCCCGGGGGATGAGCTCCCCGAAGACGAGGCCCCGGAAGACGGCGACGACATCCTCGACCTGGATGCCGACGCCGATGACGGGCTTGCGCTCGATGACGACCCGCTGGACGCGAGTGGCCCGGAGGCCCTTCCCGAAGACAGCAGTGACGGCGCCCATGGGCGCCTCCCCCTGCGCCGCGCGCCGCATCTGCCCTCCCCGGCTGGCACGCGGGACAGCCTTCAGCTCTACCTGCGCGAGGTCAGCCGCTTCCCCCTGCTCAAGCCCGAAGAGGAGCACGACCTCGCCCTCAGGGTGCGCGACGCCAATGACCCGGACGCGGCCTTCAGGCTCGTCTCCTCCCATCTGCGGCTGGTGGTGCGCATCGCCATGGACTTTCAGCGCCGCTGGATGCAGAACGTCCTCGACCTCGTGCAGGAAGGCAATGTGGGCCTCATGCGGGCGGTCAACAAGTTCGACCCGGACAAGGGCATCAAGTTTTCCTATTACGCCTCTTTCTGGATCAAGGCCTACATCCTCAAGTTCATCATGGACAACTGGAGGATGGTCAAGATCGGCACCACCCAGGTGCAGCGCAAGCTCTTTTACAACCTCAACCGGGAGCGGCAGAAGCTCATCGCCCAGGGCTTTGACCCCGACGCCGCCATGCTCTCGGAACGCCTTGGCGTGAGTGTGGAGCAGATAAACGAGATGGACCAGCGCCTCGCCTCCACCGACCTTTCGCTCAATGTGCAGGTCGGCGACGAGACGGGCGGCGCCACGCGCATGGATTTTCTCCCCGCGCTCGACCAGGGCGCCGAGGAGCGCCTCGCCTCCGTGGAGGTGGCGGAGCTGGTCCGCGCCCAGCTCAAGACCATCCTGCCCAAGCTCAACGACAAGGAACACTATATCCTGCGCCACCGGCTGCTCACCGACGAGCCCGTGACCTTGCGCGAAATCGGCGAACGCTATAATATCACCCGCGAGCGCGTGCGCCAGCTCGAGGCGCGCCTGCTGGAAAAGATCCGCCAGCACATCACGCTCGATGTCAAGGATTTTTCTGAGGACTGGATCCAGTCCTGACCGCGCGCGGGCCGTGCGGCATCTGGAACAAGCCAGCCGGGAAGGCGCGCCAGCTTCATGAAACTGCCACGGATAGGTCTCCGGCCCCTTGATGTGCCCGCCCCGGGCGCGGCAAAGGGCAGCGCGTGCGTCGCCCTTGCGTTGTCGCGCGGCGCGCGGTGTTGCGCGCTTGTGCTGTGCGCGCTTATGTTGTGCGCCTGCGGCGGCGATGGCGAAGAGCCGCAAAAGAGCGCCCCGAAGGACGCCTCTTCCGCCGCGGAGACCGGGAACAGGTCCATCGAGGCCACGGTGCAGGCGGCCGCGAGCATCCTCAAAGAGACCCCGCGTCTCCGGGTGGTGCCCACCATTCATGTGCGCCCGGTGGAGAAAGATCTTTCGCCCGAAGCCGTGGGCCTGTATGCCTACCTTCGCGCCGTGCGCGCCATCCTTGACGAGGACGAGGCCGCCCTGCTGGAGGCCGCGCTGGTCGCCGCCGAAGCCTCCACGGGCAAGGCGGTGCCGGGGCTTGCCGTTGCTTCCCCAGAGGTCGATGCAAAGGCCAATCCCGCTGATGCAGCTGCGGCGCCGGCCCCCGCACCAGTCCCGACCGCGCAGCCATCCCCCGACCAGGTATGGCCCACGCAAATCTGGCTCGACGGCGGCGTGTGGCTCATGAGCCGCAAGTCGCCCAATGCCGTCACCTATCTGGAAGAAGCCCTCAAGGCGCAGCCCGAGGATCTTTCGCTCAACCTCCTCCTTGCCGAAGCCCTGGGCGAGCACGGCATGGCCGCCCGCGGCGCCGGGCTCATGCGCGCCTATCTCGCCCGCCATCCGGGCACGCTGGACGCGCGCCTGGAGCTGGCGCTCCTGCTCGTGAAAGAGCACCAGTTCGACGAGGCCGAAAAGCTGCTGACCGACATCCCGGCCAAGGAGCGCACCCCCCTCGTCGATTATTACCATGCCAAGGCGCTGGCCGGCATGGAGCGCAAGGCCGAGGCCATCCCGCTCCTCCGCCGCTCGGTGCGCGGCATGCCCGACTTTGTGGAAGCCCTCGCCGAGCTGGCCTTCCTGCTGGAGCAGGAGGGCGAGCTGCGCGAGGCCCGCTCCACCTATGAAAAGCTCGCCAAGTTCCAGTTTTCGCCGCAGGATGTGTCGTTGCGCCTCGTGAACCTGTCCCTCCGGCTCAAGCAGCCGGAAAAGGCCCTCCAGTATATCAACCAGGGGCCGGACACCGTGCCCTTCAAGCTCACGGCCGTGAGCATGCTCATGGACGCGCGCCACTACCTCCAGGCCGAGCGGCTGCTCAAGCAGCTCACCGCGCGGGAGGGCGCGCCGGACGATGTCTATCTGCTCCTCGCTGACCTCGCCTTTGAGCAGCGCCGCGACCTCAACATGGCCCTTTCCTGGCTGGACAAGATCCCGGCCGGCAGCCCCATCGCCGTGCGCGCCCGGCAGCTCCGCATCCAGCTTCTCGCCGAGGCCGGCAAGCCGGATGCGGCCCTTGAGCTTGCGCGCGAAAGCCACAAGGATTTTCCGCGCTCGACAGAGTTGCGTGACCTTGAGATCCGCCTGCTCGCCCGGCTGAAGCAGACGGACGCCGCCCTCGCCGCCGCCCGCGCGACCGCGGCCGAGTGGCCCGACAATACCGACCTCGCCTTCCTGCTCGGCTCCCTGCTGGATGAAAGCGGCAAGAAGCAGGAAGCCTTGGGCGTCATGGAAGACATCCTGAAAAAGCAGCCGGACAATTACCAGGCGCTCAACTATGTGGGCTACAGCCTCGCCGAGGAAAACCGCGACCTCGACCGCGCGCTTGAGCTGCTCACCAGGGCGGACGCGCTTGCGCCCGACCAGTCCTATATCATCGACTCTTTGGCCTGGGCCCTCTTCCGGGCTGGCAAGGCGGAAGAAGCGCTGACCAAGATCCGGCGCGCCGTGAGCCTTGACGGGCCCGTGGACGCCACCATCTGGGAGCATTATGGCGACATCGCCCGCCATCTCGGCCATACCGGCGAGGCGCGGCGCGCCTACCAGAAGGCGCTTGACCTCAAACCCGCCAATGCCGAGGCATTGCGGCAACGCATGGGCCGCCCGTGAAACAGCTCGCCCTCCTCTGCATGGCCCTTCTGCTCTGCGCCTGCGCGAGCAAGGCTCCGTCCCCCGGTGTTCCGCAAGGTGAGGATGGCAAGACGCTGGCCGAGCGCTGGCAAGCCTACAGCACCGCCGGCCTTGGCGAGGACGCGCCCTATCGCCTGCAACTCAGCCTGCGCTTCGGCGAGGAGGGCAACACCCGGCGCGTCACGGCCCTGTTGTGGGGCAACGGCGCGCGCGAGCTCAGGCTCGATGTCATGGCCGGGGTGGGCACGGTGGTCGCCAAGATCCTGGAAGACGGCGAGCACTTCCTCGTCTTCGCCCCCCTGGAAAACAAGGCCTATTTCCATCAGGGCGCCACGAGCCCCCTGCTCAAGGTGGGGGTGCCCGTGCCCTTCGGCCTTGCGCGGCTGACGGCCCTGCTCACCGGGCACTATGCGGCAGCCTTCGGCGACGCGTACACCGATGCGGAGCTGCTTTCGGACGGCGTGGGCCAATACACACTGGAGGGCAAGCCCGGCGGCCGCCTCTCCCTCGATGCCGCCGGCCTTCCCGTCGCCTGGCGCGAAAGCCCGGCCAATGGCTGGCGCATGGAGATCGTTTATGACGATGCCACGCCGCCGCTGCCCCGCCGCCTCACCCTGAACCACGCCAGCGGCAAGCGGGCCATCCTGCTCGTCAAGGAGCGGGAAAATCCAGAAAGCCCCTTTACCCAGGAGCAAATGCGACTTACCTTGCCCGAAGGCGCGCCCCTGCTCCCGCTCTCCCAGTATCGCGCGCCCAAATCCTGAGCCGCAGGCGGCGGTTCGGGGCATACGCAAAGGAGTCTGCATGCCCGTCGTTCATCTGGCCTCGGACCATGCCGGGCACGCGCTCAAGGAGCTCATCGCCCGCGAATTGCCGCGCCTCGGCTTCACCGTTCAGGATCACGGCACCGATTCCTGCGAAAGCTGCGATTATCCCGTTTTCGCCCACAAGCTCTGTTCGGCGCTGCTCGCCGAGGGGGGCCAGGGCATCCTCGTCTGCGGCAGCGGCATCGGCAGGTCCATCGCCGCCAACCGGCATGACGGCATCCGCGCGGCGCTCTGCACCACCGAGCTTCATGCGCGCCTGAGCCGGCGCCACAATGACGCCAATGTGCTCTGCCTCGGCGCGCGCATCACCGGCGAGGAACTGGCGCTCGCCATCGTGGCGGCCTTCCTCGAGACGGCCTTTGAAGGCGGCCGCCACCAGCGGCGTATCGACCAGATCACGCCCCGCTCCTGATCCTCCACAGCGAGGCCGCCCGCGCGGCCGGAAGGACTGTCATGCAGCTCTACAACACCCTTGGCCGGCGCAAGGAAGAGTTCGTTCCCGTGCGGCCCGGCAAGGCCCATGTCTATGTCTGCGGCATCACCGCGTATGACTATTGCCACATCGGGCATGCCCGTTCGGCCGTCGTTTTTGACATTCTCGTGCGCCAGTTGCGCTATCTCGGGCTCGAGGTGCTCTTTGTCCGCAACTTCACCGACGTGGACGACAAGATCATCCGCCGCGCCGAGGCCGAGGGGCGCGACTGGCGCGAGATTGCGGCCACCTATATGGCGGCTTTTCACGAAGACATGGACCGCCTGGGCGTGCTTCGGGCCGACCTTGAGCCCCGCGCCACCGACACTGTTCCCCAAATCATTGCCCTCTGTGAACAGCTCATTGAAAAGGGCAAGGCCTACGCCACCCCCTCCGGGGACGTGTATTTCCGCGTGCGCTCCTACGCGCCGTATGGCAAGCTCTCGCGCCGCAGCCTCGACGAGCTCATGGCCGGCGCGCGCGTGGCACCCGGCGAGGAAAAGGAAGACCCGCTCGACTTCGCCCTCTGGAAGGCCGCCAAGCCCGGCGAACCCTCGTGGGAGAGCCCGTGGGGGCCCGGGCGCCCGGGCTGGCACATCGAGTGCTCGGCCATGAGCCAGCCCTTCCTGCCGCTGGACATCCACGGCGGCGGCCAGGACCTCATCTTTCCGCACCACGAAAACGAGATCGCCCAGACCGAGGCCGTGTGCGGCTGCGAGCTCGCCCGCTTCTGGGTGCATAACGGCTTTGTGCAGATCAACCAGGAGAAGATGTCCAAGTCGCTCGGCAACTTCACCACCATCCGCGACATCCTGCGCGACTACCTGCCCGAGACCTTGCGCTTCTTCCTGCTCGGCAAGCAATACCGCAGCCCCATCGATTTCAGCCCCGAAGGCATGGACGATGCGGAAAGGGGGCAGCAGCGCGTGTATACGGCCCTGCGCGACGCCGCCCGGGGGCTCCTGCGTACCTCGTGGAAGAACACGCCCCTCCCCGCTGGTCTTACCGAAGAGTGGGACGGCCTTGACGCCGCCGTGTCCGCCGCCATGGACGATGACCTCAACACCGCCCAGGCGCTTGGGCATATCTTCTCGCAGGTGCGCATCGTCAATCGCCTGCTGGAGGACAAGGCGCTGCGCGCCTCCCGCGCGGCCGGCGACATACTGGAAGACTTCCTCTCCCGCGCGCGTGAGTGGTATACGCGCTTCGGCCTTTTCGGGCAGGCCCCCGAGACCTTCCTCAATGACCTGCGTGCTGTGCGCGCCCGGCGCCGCAAGCTCGACCTTGCCCATGTGGAAGACTTGCTCGCCAAACGCGCGGAAGCCCGCGCCGCCAAGGATTTCGCCGGTTCGGACGCCCTGCGCGACGAGCTGGCCGCCCTCGGGGTGAGCGTGCGCGACACCCCGCAAGGCCAGGAATGGGACCTGGAATAAGTCGGGACTGCCCCGGAAACTTCCTGAAAACCCCTACATAAGGAATCCATGTCCTTTAATCATAATCATAGCAAGACTCACCCTTTCCGCCGCGTGACGGCGCTCCTTGCCATCATCGTCCTCCTCCTGCCGCTGGCCTTCCCCCCGCAGGCCCGGGCGTTCTTTTTTGGTGGCGTCTCGCTCAAGGACGAAAAGGAGATGGGCCACAAGTTCGACGTGATGGTGCGCTCGCATCTGCCCATCGTGGAGGACCCGGAAGTGAGCCTCTATGTGGCGGATCTGCTCAAGCGCCTCGTCAAGGCCATCCCGCCGCAGCCCTTTGATTTCACATCTTCCGTGGTGCTCCACAACGCGCTCAACGCCTTTGCCGTGCCGGGCGGCTATGTCTTCGTGTTCACGGGCATGATCATGAACCTGGAGCGCGAGGAAGAACTCGCCGGCGTGCTGGCCCATGAGCTCGCCCATGTGACGCAGCGCCATGTGGCCTCCCGGCTGGAGCGCGCCCAGTATCTCACCCTGGGCTCCCTGCTGGTGGCCATCGCCGGCGTGGCCCTGGGCGGGCCGGCAGGTGGCGCCGCGGCCGTGAGCGCCGCCGGGGCGAGCCAGTCGGCCATGCTCAATTACAGCCGCCTTGACGAAAGCGAGGCCGACAACCTCGGCCTGCAATACCTCGTGGCTGCGGGCTATCCTCCCGCCGGCATGGTGGGCGGCTTCAAGGTGCTGCGCCACAAGAACTGGATGAGCGGGGTCAATATCCCCACCTATCTTTCCACGCACCCGGCCATCGGCGACCGCGTGAACAGCCTCCAGGCGCGCATCGAGACGCTCCCCGCGTCCGTGCGCAACCGCACGGCGGACAACAGCCGCTTCCAGCGCGTCAAGACGCTCCTCTGGGCGCGCTACGGCGACGAGCAGGCGGCCTTGCAGCGCTTTTCGGGCAAGGACGGCCTCTCGCGCATGGGCCGGGGCATCGTGCTCGCGCGCCAGAACCGCGTCAACGAAGCCGCGGCCGCCTTTGACGAGGCGCTTGCCGCGGCCCCGCATGACCCGCTCGTGCTGCGCGAGGCCGGGGCCTTCCACTACCGCAAGGGCAGCATGGACCGCGCCGAGACCCTGCTGCGCGAAGCCATGCGCCGCGACCCCAAGGACTTCATGGCCTCCTTCTTTTATGCCCGCATGCTGGACGAGACGGGGCGGCAGGCCCAAGCCGGCAAATACTATACGGATGTCCTGCGCCATGTGCCGCAGGACCCGGAAGTGCACCAGGCATATGCCCGCTCGCTGGGCAACGCCGGCAAGACCGCGGACGCCTATATCCACATGACCTACAGCGCGCTCTACGCCAACAACCGCAAGCTCACGGAGCGCTATTTCAATCAGGCCAAGGCCCTGGCCGCCAAGGCGTCGGACAGGCGCGCCTTCCAGCGGCTTGAGAGCGCCTATAAGGAACGGAAGGAAATCTGGGAAAAGAGCTGATGATGGAAACGCATGCCACCACCATTCTCGCCGTGAAGAAGAATGGCCAAGTCGCCATGGCCGGCGACGGTCAGGTGACGCTCGGCCAGAACATGATCATGAAGCATACCGCCCACAAGGTGCGCCGCCTCAATGACGGGCGCGTGCTGGCCGGTTTTGCCGGCGCCACGGCCGACGCCTTCACCCTGTTCGAGCTCTTCGAGGCCAAGCTCAAGGAAATGCGGGGCAATCTCCTCCGCGCCGCCGTGGAGATGACCAAGGAATGGCGCAAGGACAAATACCTGCGCAAGCTCGAGGCCATGCTGCTCCTGGCCGATGCCGAGCATTTGCTGCTCGTTTCGGGCACGGGCGATGTCATCGAGCCGGACGACGACGTGGCGGCCATCGGCAGCGGCGGCCCCTATGCGCGCGCCGCCGCCCGGGCGCTGCTGCGCCACAGCCAGCTCGATGCGGCGGGCGTCGCGCGCGAGGCCCATGCCATAGCCGCGCAGCTCTGCGGCTACCCCAATGACCGCCGGACGCAGGAAACCCCGTGATCCGCCGTAGCGCAGGCTGCAAGGTGAATCTCGGCCTGCGCGTCCTCGGGCGCAGGCCCGACGGCTACCACGAGCTGGACTCGCTCTTCTGGCCGCTGCGCTCTCCCTGCGACGAGCTCCGCATCCGCCTGAGCCCCGGCTCCGGCATCACGGTGCGCTGCGATGCGCCTGGCATCGACCCCGCGCACAATACGCTCACCAAGGCCCACGCGGCCTTTGCCGCGCTCGCCGGGGGCGCGCCCGGCCTGGAGGTGGAGCTCGTCAAGCGCATCCCGAGCGGCGCCGGCCTTGGCGGCGGCAGCAGCGATGCCGCGACGCTCCTTCTCTGGCTCAATTCCCTCCTTACCGAGCCGCTTTCGCCTGCGGAGCTCACGCGGGCGGCCATGGCCGTGGGCGCGGACGTGCCTTTCTTTCTCAAGGCGCGCCCAAGCCGCGTCACCGGCATCGGCGAAGTGGTGCAGCCCGTCGCCGTGGCCGGGCCGGCCCCTTGGCTCGTGCTCGTCTGCCCCGGCATCCATGTGTCCACGGCCGAAGCCTTCGCGAGGCTCGATGAACTGCGGGCCGGCAACACTCCCCCGCGCCCTGCTCCCTGTCAAAACAACTTGACAAACACCGCAGGCGCGGATAATGGAAATCGTCTTATTGGAGCGGCGCGCCTTGACCTCGAAAATGACCTTGAGGGCGCCGTCTTTCCCCGGCATCCGCAGCTTGCCGGACTCAAGGCGGAGTTCGGACGGCTCGGGGCGCTCAAGGCCGGCATGACTGGCAGCGGCTCAAGCGTGTTCGGGCTGTTTGCGGCCGAGGCTTCCGCCCGGTCAGCCGCGGCCCGGCTGCGCGGCCCATATCCGCGCGTCTATTGCCAGGCGCTGGGAACTGCTGGGATGTAGCCAAGTGGTAAGGCAACGGGTTTTGGCTCCGTCATCCGAAGGTTCGAGCCCTTCCATCCCAGCCAATCAGCGGCAGCGCCGGATGACAGCTGTCGGTTCTTGAACGGATTTGCCAAGGCGGCTCCATGTTCAGCGACCTGAAAATCGTCACGGGTTCCTCAAATCCCGAGCTCGCCCGGTCCATCTGCGACCACCTGGGCTGCCAGCTCACCCCGACCCTTGCCACCAC
>CAMWVJ010000010.1 GCA_947177645.1 uncultured Desulfovibrio sp. | reverse complement strand
GGCCTGCCCGTATCTCCGGCGGCGCGCGGATGCTTTCTTTAAGACCAAGCGCGCCCCCTGTCAACCGGGAAAATGGGGAAATCCCCCACGGGAAGGGGAAATCCCGGGGAGAAGCCCGCGTACCCCATCCGCGCCACGAACGATGGCACGCCGCCAAGATTTGCATTACCTAGCAAATCACTCTACTATCCTTCCGCGCGCCGGTGCGGCCCATACAACCGCGCTGGGCGCCACCTCCCTTTTTGCGCCGGCCCGCCACGCGCCGCCGGTCTCCGAGTTCAGGAGCAGCCATGAAGACATCCATCCTCCAGACCATCGGCCGCACGCCGCTACTGCGGCTCAAACTCTCCCAGGAGCTGCCGGGCACTGTCTGGCTCAAGCTGGAGAACCGCAATCCCGGCGGCTCCATCAAGGACCGCGTGGCCTTTCATTGCGTGGAGCGCGCCCTCGTGCGCGGCGATGTGCGGCCCGGGGGGCTCGTGGTGGAGGCCACCAGCGGCAACATGGGCATCGGCCTGGCGCTCGTGTGCGCCATGCGCGGCTTGCGCTGCGCGCTCACGATGCCCGAATCCATGAGCCGGGAGCGGCGCGCCCTGTTGCGCGCCTATGGCGCGGAGCTGGCCCTCACGCCCGCGGCCGGCGGCATGGCGGCTGCCCTGGCGGCGGCCCGCGACCTTGCGGACGAGCTGGGCGGCTGGCTGGTGAACCAGTTTTCCAACCGCGACGCCGTGGCCGTGCATTACGAGACCACGGGCCCGGAGATCTGGCATGACAGCGCGGGCCGCATGGACGTTCTCGTGGCCGGCGTGGGCTCCGGCTCCTCGCTCACGGGCACGGGCCGCTATCTCAAGGAATCCATCGCCGATTTCAGGGTCATCGCCGTGGAGCCGGCAGCCTCGCCCGTGCTCTCCGGCGGGGCGCCGGGCCCGCACGCCATCCAGGGCATAGGCGCGGGCTTCGTGCCCGACATCCTCGACCGCTCGCTCATCGACGAGGTGCTGCTCGCCGATGCCGGCGAGGCCATGTCCACGGCCCGGCGCCTCATGGCCGTTGACGGCGTGTGCGCGGGCATCTCCACGGGCGCCAACGTGGCCGCGGCGCTTGCCGTGGCCGAACGCCCGGAGATGGCCGGCAAGAATATCGTCACCTTCGCCTGCGACACCGGCGAGCGCTACCTCTCCACCCCGCTCTTCGAGGCGGAGTGAAGCGCGGGCGCGCCGCGCCCCCGACCCTTGCCAAGCCATGCCCGGTGCTTAGATATGGAGGATGAACACCACCGCACAGCCCCCCATGCTCCCGCAGGCGGAGAGCCCCTGCATCCATATCGAGAACGCGCGCCAGCACAATCTCAAGAATATCAGCCTTGACATCCCGCGCGACGAGCTCGTCGTGGTCTGCGGGCCTTCCGGCTCGGGCAAGTCCACCCTGGCCTTCGACATCGTGTATGCCGAGGGCCAGCGCCGCTATGTGGAATCGCTCTCCACCTATGCGCGCCAGTTCCTGCCGCAGATGGACAAGCCGGATGTGGAGAAGATCGAGGGGCTTTCGCCCGCCATCTCGCTGGAGCAGCAGAGCGTTTCGCGCAACCCGCGCTCCACGGTGGGCACGGTGACGGAGATCTATGACTTTTTGCGCGTGTTCTTCGCGCGCCTCGGCACCACCTATTGCCCCCAGTGCGGGCGCCCCATCGAGGCCCGCGCCGCGGACGAGATCATCTCGGACATCCTCGCGCTGCCCCAGGGCGAGAAATTCATGGTGCTCGCGCCGCTCGTCGAGCTGCAAAAGGGCACCCACCAGGACCTGCTGAAAAAGCTCAAGGCCGAGGGCTTCGCCCGCGTGCGCGTGGACGGCGCCTTTTACACGCTGGACGACGTGCCGCCGCTGGAGAAGAACAAGAAGCATTCCATCGACCTTGTGGTGGATCGCCTCGTCAACAAGGAGGGCATCCGCGGGCGCCTCGCCGACTCCGTGGAGCTGGCCCTGCGCCACGGCAACGGGCAGATGGTGCTCCACCTGCCCGGGCGCCCGGAAGGCGAGCGGGACATCGTCCAGTCCACCACGTCCGTGTGCCCCAGCTGCCATATCTCGCTGCCCGCGCCGAGCCCGCAGCTCTTTTCCTTCAACGGGCCGCAGGGCGCCTGCCCGCGCTGCGTGGGCTTGGGCACCGTGGATTATTTCGAGCCAAGGCTCATCGCGCCCAACCGCGGGCTCTCGCTCACGGGCGGGGCGCTTCTCCCTTGGGCCAAGCCGAAAGTGCTGGCCCGCTACCAGACGGCGCTGGCCGCGCTCGGCAAGCGCTTCGACTTCACGCTTGCCACGCCGCTGGAGAAATATTCGGACGAGGCCCTGGCGGCCCTGTTCTATGGCGAGGACGAGCACGGCAAGCCGGCCGCGGGCTCGCTGGGCCTGCGCCGCAACTGGATGGGCGGGGTCGTGGCCCTCGGCGCCGCCGGCGACCACCAGAGCAAGAATTTCGTGGAGGCGCAGCGCCTCCAGAGCGAGGTGGCGGTCAGCGACAGGCGCTGGCCCGGCGTCATCCCCCTTTTGGAAAAAGGCATGCAGTACGGCGACGCCTGGCGGGAGGAGCTGGCGCGCTTCCGCCAGTCCTGCGATTGCCCTGACTGCAAGGGCGCGCGGCTTCGGCCCGAAGCGCTCTCCGTGCGCGTGGACGACCTTTCCATCGCCCAGTTCTGCGCGCTCCCCGTGGACAGGGCGCTGGCGTGGCTCAAGGAGCGGAAATTCACGGGCCGCCACGCTCTCATCGCCGAGCCCCTGCTCAAGGAGCTGGAGTTCCGCCTGTCCTTCCTCGGCAATGTGGGGCTGGAATATCTCTCGCTCGGCCGCTCCATGAGCACGCTCTCCGGCGGGGAGGCGCAGCGCATCCGCCTTGCCTCGCAGCTCGGCTCCGGCCTCGTGGGTGTGACCTATGTGCTCGACGAGCCTTCCATCGGGCTGCACCCGCGCGACAACGAGCGCCTTTTGGGCACCCTGCGTTCGCTCCAGAAGCGCGGCAATACCGTGCTCGTGGTGGAGCACGACGAGGCCACCATCTGCGAGGCCGACACGGTCATCGAACTCGGCCCCGGCTCGGGCGCCAACGGCGGCGAGATCATGTTCCAGGGCCCGGTGAAGGAATTGCTGGACGACGCCAACACCCTGACCGCCCGCTATTTGCGCGGCGACGAGGTCATCCCCCTGCCGGACGCCCGGCGCGAGCCCAAGGGCGAGCTCGTGCTCCACGACGTGACCACCAACAACCTGCGCGGCATCGACTGCCGCATCCCCATGGGCGTGCTCACCTGCGTCACCGGGGTCTCGGGTTCGGGCAAGAGCTCGCTCGTGGTGGACACGCTCTACAAGCATCTGGCCCTGGGCCTCGGCCTGCGGGTCGACCAGCCGGGCACCATCGGCGGGCTTTCCTACGAGGGCGGCGCCACGCCCATCGAGCGCATCGTGGCCATCGACCAGACGCCCATCGGCCGCACGCCGCGTTCCAACCCGGCCACCTATACCAAGATTTTCGACGAGATTCGCAACATCTTCGCCATGACGCCGGACGCCCGCAAGCGCGGCTATCAGCCCGGGCGTTTCAGCTTCAATGTGCGCGGGGGCCGTTGCGAGGCCTGCGGCGGCGACGGGCAGATCCGGGTGGAGATGCACTTTCTGCCCGATGTATACGTCACCTGCGATGTCTGCCAGGGCAAGCGCTACAACCACGAGACGCTGGAGGTGCGCTACAAGGGCCTGAACATCGCCGAGGTGCTGGACCTGACGGTCAGCCAGGCGCGCAAGCTCTTCGAGAGCTATCCTTCGCTGGAGCGGCGGCTTGCCGTGCTCGAAGACGTGGGCCTCGGCTATTTGCGCCTCGGGCAGCCGGCCACCACGCTTTCCGGCGGCGAGGCGCAGCGCATCAAGATCTCGCGCGAGCTCGGCAAGCGCTCGCTGCCGGGCACGCTCTACATCCTCGACGAGCCCACCACGGGCCTGCACATGCACGAGGTGGGCAAGCTCATCAAGGTGCTGCACGCCCTGGTGGACAAGGGCGCCAGCGTGGTGGTCATCGAGCATAACACGGACATGATCCTCGCGGCGGACCATGTGCTGGACATGGGGCCGGGCGGCGGCGAAAACGGCGGCCTCATCGTCTCCGCCGGTACGCCGGAGGCCATCGTGGCCGATCCGGCTTCCGTCACCGGGCGCTTCCTCATGCAGGAGAGGACGGAACGGCTCAAGCGTCGGAAGAAGAAGGGCTAGGCGCGGGCCTCCTGCTCCGCCACCCAGGCAAGGGCCGCCGGGAGGTCGAGCGTGCCCTCGTAGAGGGCGCGGCCGCTGATGACGCCTTCCAGCCCTTCCCGGCTGAGCGGGTAGAGGCGTTGCACATCCTCCAGCGTGGACACGCCGCCGGCCGCAATGACCGGCACATGGGCCGCGCGCACGAGGCGCGTCAGCGCGTCCACATTGACGCCGCTGTGCATGCCGTCGCGCTCGATATCCGTATAGATGATGAAGGCCGCGCCCGCATCCTCAAGGCGCGGGAGCACGTCCGCCACGGTGAGGCCCGTGTCGGCCACCCAGCCCCGGCTTTTAAGCCGGCCGTCGGCCGCGTCCAGCGAAACGCCGATCTTCCCCGGGAAGGCGCGGCAGAGCGCTGCGAATTTTTCCGGCTCCTCCAGCGCCATGGTGCCGATGATGAGCCGCGTGACCCCGGCGTCCAGATAGGCGCGGGCCGCGTCCGCATCGCGGATGCCGCCGCCGAGCTGCACGGGGATGCCGGCCCCCACGCAGATGCGGCCCACGATGGCCCCGCTGGCGGCATGGCCGTCAAAGGCGCCGTCCAGATCCACCACATGCAGCCAGCGGGCGCCCAGGCGCTCCCAGTGGCGGGCCGCCTCGGCCGGGTCGTCGGCGAAGACGGTGGCGTCGTCCGCGCGGCCGCGGCGAAGCCGCACCGCCTTGCCCCCCTTGATGTCGACCGCGGGAAAGATGATCACAGCCCGAGGTCCTTCACGGCCTTTTGCATGCCGTCCACGGCCAGCTCCTGCGCGGAGACCCAGGTGCCCTTGCGCTTGAAAAATTCGCCCACCGTGAGCAGGTTTTCGGTGAGGCCCACCTGCTTTTCCTCAAAGATGGAGCGGTTGCCGAGCTCGCCCTCGGCCACGTTGACGAGGAAGAACTCCACGCGTACATGCGCCGACTGCGTCACGCCCGCGCTCGAGCCTTCGCGTTCGTGCCAGTCGAGCACCTGCGGGATGAGCAGGTACTGCGCGCCGTGCTGCCGGCCATAGGCCACCCAGCGGGGCAGCGCCCCGGGCTGGCCCGTGCTGTGGGCATTGGTGAGGTCGGGCGGCAGGTTCTGGCGCGGGATGAAGGTGTACTGCCGGTTGGTGCCCGTGATGAGCACTTCGCGCAATTCCCTGTCCAGCGCCACGAGCGCGTCGTGCGGGATGCGGCCCTGCGGCTCGGGGATCTGGCCCACGATGAGCTGCCCGGGGTGCAGCGGCTGGGTGAAGGGCGCCACCGAGATCTTGTAGCTTGACGGCACATGCCGGGGCACGTCCGCGGTGCTGGCGGGCTGCCGGGCGCAGGCGGCCAGCGCCAGCGCGAGCGCGGCCGCGAAGATGATGGACAGGCAGGGCAGATGGCGTTTGGTCATGAGTCCAGGCCTCCCTTGGTGCTTCTGATGTGCGTCCCCCTGCGGCGCACGGCCTGGCCGAGCGCAAGCCCGAGGCCCTTGGCCGCCGATTCGAGGAGGTGATGGCCGTTCTTGCCGTACAAAAAGGAAATATGCAGGTTGCAGCGCGCCGCGCTGGCGAGGGCCTTGTAAAACTCGCGCCAGAGGTCCTTCTCCTCCCCGGCGATGACCGGCGGCAACAGTTCATCGCCGCGCCACTCCAGCCACGGGCGCCCGGAGAGGTCGACGACCACATCGGCCAGCGCCTCGTCCATGGGCACGCGGCCGTGCCCCACGCGGGCGATGCCGGCGCGGTCGCCCAAGGCCTCGCGCAGGGCCGTGCCCACCGCGAGGCCGGTGTCCTCCGCGCTGTGGTGCGCGTCCACCTCGAGGTCGCCCTTGCAAGAGAGGGAGAGGTCCATCTCCGCCCAGAACATGGTGAGCGTGAGCAGGTGGTCGAGGAGGCCGATGCCGGTGTGAACGTCGGTCTCGCCCGCGCCGTCAAGGGTAAGGGCGGCACGGATGTCCGTTTCCCTGGTGCTGCGCGCAAATTCCGCGCGCCGGAGGGGGAGGGCGTCGCTCATGGCTTCTCCTCGGGGCCTGCGCCCGGCGTCTTGCCGGCGTCGTGTTCGGGGTTTTCCTGCGCGGTGCCTTCACCGGCCTTTTCCGGCGCTTTTTCCGCCGGGGCCTTGCGCTTTTTGCCAAAGGCCGCGGCCACCCAGATGCTCGCCTCATAGAGGAGGAGCATGGGGCAGGCCATGAGCAGTTGCGAGACCACGTCCGGCGGCGTGAGGATGGCCGCAAGGATGAAGATGCCCACGATGGCGTACCGCCGCCCCCTGCGCATCATGGCGGCGGTGAGGATGCCCATGCGCGCGAGAAAGAGCGTGAAGATGGGCATCTCGAAGATCAGGCCAAAGGCGATGAGCAATTTGAGCACGAAGCTCAGGTAGTCGCTCACCTTGGGCGTGATCACGATGTCGGGCGTGGAATAGCTCACGAAAAAGCTGAAGGCGAAGGGGAAGACGATGAAATAGCAGAAGGCGCCGCCGGCGATGAAAAAAACGGCCGAGAGAAAGGCGATGGGCAGGATATGGCGCTTTTCCTCGTCATAGAGGCCCGGCGCCACAAAAGCCCAAATCTGGTAGAAGATGGCCGGGCTCGCCAGAAAGACGCCCGCCACGAAGGCGATATACATGCGGGTGAAGAAGGCCTCGGGGAGCGTGGTATACTGGGCGTGGGTGCCGGCCGGCAGCACGGCGAGCAGGGGATGGATGAGCACATCGAAAATGGGGTCCACCACGGCCCAGCAGATGCCGAAGCCGATGCCCACGGCGATGCAGCAGCGCACGAGCCGGCGGCGCAGCTCGGAGAGATGGTCCATGAGGCCCATGGGCTCGCCGCCCTCGGCCTCGGGGGCATCGTGCGGGGCCGGAGCCTGCCCAGCGGGCGTTGTGGCCGGCGGCTGGGAAGGCTCGGGGGCGTGGGGGAAGGCGTCGGATGCGGGCGGCGGCCCGTCTGGCGGCGCGCCGGCCCCGGCCTCCGTATCCGGCTGCCATTCAAGGCCGGAGAGGGAAGTCTCGAAGGGGGCCGGCTCCTGCGTGGGCGAGGGAGTGCTCATGCGCGCGGGCCGTCCTCGGGCCGGGCGCTGGAGGCAGCCGCAGGGACATCTGGTGCGCCGGGAGCGGCGGGTGCCGTCTGCCCGCTGTCAGGCGCGGCGGCCGTTGCGGCTTCGGCCTCGGCGCGGGCCTTGGCGAGCGCTTCGGCGAGCGGGCTGCCCTCCGGCGCGGTGAGGCTGTCGGCTTCATCGGCAGTGGCGGCAGCCGCGGCTTCATGCGCGTGGTGCGCCGGTGCCGGCTTTTCCGCGGCCGCTGCGCCAGCGGCTTCCTTGCGGCGCCGCGCCGCCTCCTGCTCGCGCAAATCGGCCTCGGCGGATTCGGCATTGAGGGTGCGCTGAAAATCGGTGGAGACGCGCCGGAATTCGCCCATGGCCTTGCCCAAGCTGCGGGACACCTTGGCGAGGCTCTTGGGCCCGAGCACGATGAGCGCCACCAGGAGGATGACGAGGAGTTCGGTGCTGCCGATGCCGAACATGGCGTCCCCCTATTCCCACTCGATGGTGCTGGGCGGCTTGGAGGAGATGTCGTAGACCACGCGGTTGACGCCCTTGACCTCGCTGATGATGCGCCCGGAGATGCGCGCCAGAAGCTCCGGCGGCAGGCGCGACCAGTCCGCGGTCATGGCGTCCACGCTGTCCACCACGCGCAGCGCGATGACGTTCTCATAGGTGCGGCCGTCGCCCATGACGCCCACGGTGCGCAGCGGCAGAAGCACGGCGAAGCCCTGCCAGACCTTGCGGTACCAGCCGGCGGCGCGCAATTCCTCCTGAACGATCCTGTCGGCGCGGCGCAGGATGTCGAGCCTGTCCTCGCGCACCTCGCCGAGCACGCGGATGGCGAGGCCCGGCCCCGGGAAGGGATGCCGCCAGACGATGGAATCCGGCATGCCGAGCTCGGCCGCCACCTTGCGCACCTCGTCCTTGAAGAGCTCGCGCAGGGGCTCGATGAGCGCGAGCTTCATGGTCTCGGGCAGGCCCCCCACATTGTGGTGGCTCTTGATGACCGCGCTCGGCCCCTTGTGCGACACGGACTCGATGACATCGGGATAGAGCGTGCCCTGTGCGAGAAAGTCCACCTGCGGCAGCTTTTCGGCCTCTTCCTGAAAGATGTCGATGAAGGCGTGGCCGATGATCTTGCGCTTCTTTTCCGGGTCTTCCACGCCCTTGAGCAGGGTGAGGAAACGCTCGCGCGCGTCTACCACGGTGAGATTGAGGTGAAAGTGCTCGCGCAGGAAGGTGGTCACTTCTTCGGCCTCGTTGAAGCGCAAGAGGCCGTTATCCACAAAGATGCAGTGCAGCCGGTCGCCGATGGCCCGCTGGAGCAGCGCCGCCACAACTGTGGAGTCGATGCCGCCGGAAAGCGCGCAGACAACGTGCCGGTCGCCCACCTTTTCCGCGGCCTCGGCCACGGCCCGCTCCACAAAGGAGGCCATGGTCCAGTCCGGCGTGCAATGGGCCACCTCGAAAAGGAAGTTTTCGAGCATCTGCTCGCCGTCCACGCTGTGGTGCACCTCGGGGTGGAACTGCACGGCGTAGATCTTGCGCGCCTCGTCGGCCATGGCCGCGATGGCGAGGGTCTCGGTGCTGCCGGTCACGGTGAAGCCCGGCGGCACGGACGCCACCTTGTCGCCGTGGCTCATCCACACGCGCGTCGGGGCCTTGCGGTCAAGCCCGGTCCAGAGGGCGCAGGGCGCGGTCATGGTGAGTTCGGCCGGGCCGTATTCCCGCGTGAGGGATTGCGCGAGCCCGCCGCCGAGCTGCTGCGCGATGAGCTGCATGCCGTAGCAGATGCCGAGCACGGGCACCCCCAGCTCGAGCAGGCCCGGGTCGAGCTTCGGCGCATCCTTTTCGCCCACGCTGGCCGGCCCCCCGGAAAGGATGATGGCCGAGGGCTTCATGGCCGCCACCTCCGCGGCCGGCGTGACGCAGGAATGGATCTCGGAATACACGCCCGCCTCGCGCGTCCTGCGGGCGATGATCTGCGTGACCTGCGAGCCGTAGTCGATGATGATGACCCTGGAGTGCGGCATAAGGCTCCCTGTTGTGCGGCGCGTTGCCGGTGCGCCCTAATTCTCTATCCGATAATTGGGCGCTTCCTTGGTGATGACCACATCGTGCACATGGCTCTCGCGCAGGCCCGCCGCGGAGCTCTCGCAGAAGGTGGTGTTGCGGAAAAGGTCGTCGAGATTGTGCGCGCCCACATAGCCCATGCCGGAGCGCAAGCCTCCCATGAGCTGGTACACGGCCTCCATGACCGGCCCGCGGTAGGGCACGCGGCCCACGATGCCCTCGGGCACGAGCTTCTTGGTCTTTTCCTGGAAGTAGCGGTCGGAGCTGCCTTCCTTCATGGCGTCGATGGAGCCCATGCCGCGATAGATCTTGTAGGTGCGGCCCTGATAGAGGATGGTCTCGCCCGGGCTTTCCTCGGTGCCGGCGAAGAGCGAGCCGATCATTACCGAGTGCGCGCCCACCACGAGGGCTTTCACGATGTCGCCCGAAAACTTGATGCCGCCGTCGGCGATGCAGCAGCGGTCCATCTCGCGCGCGGCGCGGCCGCCGTCCATGACCGCCGTGACCTGCGGCACGCCCACGCCGGCCACGATGCGCGTGGTGCAGATGGAGCCGGGCCCGATGCCCACCTTGACCGCGTCCGCGCCGGCCTCGAGGATGGCGCGCGCGCCCTCGTAAGTGGCCACGTTGCCCGCGATGAGCTGGCAGTTGGGGAAGCTCGCCTTCACGTTGCGGATGGCGTTGAGCACATTGACCGAATGGCCGTGCGCCGAATCCAGCACGAGCACGTCCGCCCCGGCCTCGAGGAGCTGCGCGGCCCTGGCCTCGGAATCCTTGCCGATGCCGATGGCCGCGCCCACGCGCAGGCGCCCGTTGGCGTCCTTGCAGGCGTTGGGGTATTTCTGCACCTTGTCGATGTCCTTCATGGTGATGAGGCCGCGCAGGCGCTGGTTCTCGTCCACCACGAGGAGTTTTTCGATGCGGTGCTCATGCAGATGATGCTTGGCCTCTTCAAGCGAGGTGCCCATGGGCACGGTGATGAGGCGGTCGCCGGTCATGACCTCGGCCACGCGCACGGCGCTGGCGTCCTCCACAAAGCGGACATCGCGGTTGGTGAGGATGCCCACGAGCGTGTCGCCGTCCACCACCGGCAGGCCCGAAACGCGGTAATCGCGCATGAGGTCAAGGGCTTCCTGCACGGTCTGCCCGGAAGAGATGGTCACGGGATCGAGGATCATGCCGCTTTCGCTTTTCTTGACGCGCTCGACCTCGAGCCGCTGCCGGGCGATGGGCATGTTCTTGTGGATGATGCCGATGCCGCCCATGCGCGCCATGGAGATGGCCATGGCCGATTCCGTCACCGTATCCATGGCCGCAGAGAGCAGGGGGATGCGCAGGGGGATGGACGGGGTGAGCCAGGTCGTGATGTCCACGGCGTCGGGCGTGATGTCGGAATATCCCGGAATAAGCAGGATGTCGTCAAAGGTCAGCGCCTTGCCGCGATTGGTGAACATGGCTCCTCCCGAAGGCTAACAACAGGATAAAATTTATCTTCTTAACCTATCATCTGGCCCCTTCCATGTCAATGGCGGCGCGGGCGCCGGGAAGTCGCGGGTGCGGATGGCGGGTATTCGGTATGGCGGGGCTGGGAGCAGCGAGGGAGAGCGGGACGCGAACGAAGGACGCAGAGCCGCCCGCGGAGGCAGAACGAAAGCAGAGACTGCCAGAGGCCGTACTGAGCGTAGATGGCGTTGTCAGGACGTGGCAGGGAGCCAGTGGGGGAGAGCAGGGGAAAATAAGGGAAGCAGCACACCCGCAGGGGCAGCGGGAAGGTGTCGGCGGAGCGGAAGCAGAGGCAGCTCCGGCCCCCGAGCGAGCCACAAAAAACGCCGCCCGCTCCGCAAGGGGAACGGACGGCGATATTTGTTCCAAGCGACAGCGCGCGAAGGCCAGCCCGGCTAG
>CAMWVJ010000009.1 GCA_947177645.1 uncultured Desulfovibrio sp. | reverse complement strand
GGCCATCCCGCTCTTTCTCTCCCGCGCCAATTTCGCCCTGGCCCTCGCCGCGCTGGAAGGGGGGCCGCTTTTCCGGGTGCTCCCCATGCGGCGGGCGAAAGCCGGCATCCTCGTGACCGGCACGGAAGTCTTCCAAGGCCTTATCGAGGACCGCTTCATCCCGGTCATCTCCGCCAAGCTCGCTGCCCTCGGCTGCGACATCGTGCGCACGGACATCGTGCCGGACGACCGCGAAAAGATGCTTGAGGCCGTTTCCGCCATGCGCGAGGCTGGCGTGGACCTTTTGCTCACCACCGGCGGCATGTCCGTGGACCCGGACGACGTGACGCGCGAGGTGCTGCTTGAGGCCGGCCTCACGGACGCCGTGCACGGCGTGCCCGTGCTGCCCGGGGCCATGAGCCTTGTGGGGCGCATTCCCGCCACGCCCGGGGACGCGCAAGGCGACATGCAGGTGGTGGGCGTGCCGGCCTGCGCGCTGTTTGCCAAGACGACCTTCCTTGACCTCGTGCTGCCGCGGCTGCTCGCCGGGCGGGGCTTCACCCGCGCCGAGGCCGCGCGCATGGGCGAGGGGGGTTATTGCATGGGCTGCAAGGTCTGCACCTGGCCGAAGTGCCCCTTCGGCAAATAGCGGGGGCATGTCCGCTTTGTACAGGATTTCAGGTATTCAAAAGAGTTACGAGGAAGAGAAGAGAGTACGCGCGTCATACGCAACGGGGCATATCGCCCCCAAACAAGGAGTGCTTCATGGCCGACATCCAGGATGTGGCGAGCGCCCGCACCCACTTCAAGTGCAGCCGCCTCAGGGGCGCACGGGTGGGTTCGTCGGTGTGCCAGTACTGCGCCGTGGGCTGTTCGCAGCTCGCCTTTTTCAAGGATGACGTTCTCATAGACGTGGAGGGTGACCCCAGAAGCCCGGTGAACGAGGGACGCCAGTGCCCCAAGGGCGCGACCATCTTCGCCCTGAACGACAATCCCTACCGTGCCACCAAACCCCTCTACCGCGCGCCCGGCGCGAAAGAGTGGAAGGAAGTCAGCCTTGAGTGGATGATCGAGACCATCGCCCAGCGCGCCTGGGCAACGCGCGAGCGGGGCTTCGTGGCCAAAGACGACAAGGGCATGACCATCAACCGCGTCCACAACATGGGCTTCGTGGGCGGCTCGGCCAATGACAACGAGGAGTGCTACCTCTTCCGCAAGCTCATGACCGGCGGCCTCGGCATCCTGCCTGTGGAAAACACGGCCCGCTACTGCCACTCCACCACGGTGGCGGCGCTCGCGCCCACCTTCGGCTTCGGCGCCTGTACCAACCCGCCGCGCGACCTGCTCAACAGCGACTGCATCGTCATCATGGGCTCCAACATGGCCGAGGCCCATCCCGTGGCCTTTTACTGGCCCATGCAGGCGAAAAAGAAGGGCGCCACGACCATCCACATCGACCCGCGCTATACCCGCACGAGCGCGGCCTGCGACCACCATGTGCCCATCCGGCCGGCCACGGACATCGCCTTCCTCTCCGGGGTCATCCGCTACATCCTCGAGAACGACCTCTGGTTCCGCGACTATGTGCTCGCCTATACCAACGCCTCCACGCTCATTGACGAGCGGTTCCACTTTGACGACGTGGCGGGCCTCTTCAACGGCTGGGACCCGGAAACGCGCAGCTATTCCCTCGAGCCGGATTCCTGGGACTACCAGTATGAGAGGAACCCGGATGGCAGCCGCGGCAAGCCGAAGCGCGACCCCACCCTCCAGGACCCGCACTGCGTGTTCCAGCTGCTGAAGCACCAGGTGGCGAAATACACCCCCGAGACCGTGGCGGACATCTGCGGCTGCCGCCCGGCGGATGTCATCAAGGTGGCCGAGTTCATGGGCCGCAACTCCGGGCCGGACAAGACCACGGCCTTCTGCTACGCCACCGGCTTCACCCAGCACTCCACGGGCACCCAGATCATCCGCACCGTGGCCATCCTCCAGCTGCTCCTCGGCAACATCGGGCGCCCCGGTGGCGGCATCCTGGCCTTGCGCGGGCACTCCAACGTGCAGGGCGCCACGGACATCCCCACCCTGTTCGGCGCGCTCCCCAATTACATCCCCATGCCCGAGGCCAGGCCCGGCAACGCCACCCTCGCCGACTATCTCGCTAACGGCCACGGCTTCAGCGCCGCGCGCGACAAGAAAGACGGCATGTGGAAGCTGGAGGCCGAGCGCGGCTCCTGGGCGGCGCTGCCCAACTACATGGTGAGCCTGCTCAAGGCTTGGTATGGCGAGGACGCAACGGAAGCGAACGAATACGGCTACCAGTGGATGCCCAAGCTCACCGGCAATGACTCGCTCACCGTGACCATGGAGCGCATGCTCAAGGGCGAGGTGGAAGGGCTCTTCGTGTTCGGCCAGAACATCGCCGTCACCAATCCCAACACGGGCTGGAGCCGCGACGCCGTGCGCAAGCTCAAGTGGCTCGTGGTCTGCGACCTCTTTGAAAACGAGACGGCCTCCGCCTGGTACGCCGACCCCACCGCCCCGGACGCGGCGAGCGAATGCCAGACCGAGGTCTTCCTGCTGCCGGCCGCCACGGTGCTTGAGACGGACGGCTCCGTCACCAATACCGAGCGGCTGATGCAGTGGCATGAGCGCTGCAAGCCGGCCCCGGGCTTGTGCCGGTCGGACGGATGGTGGGTCTACCAGCTCGGCAAGGCCTTCAAGAAGCTCGCGCAGCGCTCCGGCGAGGAGCGGGACGCGGGCCTGCGCGCGCTCACCTGGGACTATGACGCCGAACCCGGCAAGGTGAACGCGCCGGGCCTTCCGCCCGTGCCCGACGATGTGGACATGGACAAGGTCGCCCTCGAGATGAATGGCTATGACATCGCGACGGGCGCGCCCTGCCAGGGTTCCGGCGACCTGCGGCCGGACGGCAGTACGGCCTGTGGCTGCCGCCTGCTCTCCGGCTTCATCGACGCCAGGGGCAACAACCTCATGAAGCGCGAGGAGCCGGGCGAGGTCGACCATGAGATCGACCTTGAGTATCGCTTCGCCTGGCCCACCAACAGCCGCATCCTCTATAACCGCTGTTCGGCGCGGCCCGACGGCAGCCCGTGGTCGGAGAAAAAGCGCCTCATCTGGTGGGATGCGGAAAAAGCCCGCTGGGTGGGCTATGACAAGCCCCAATTCGACGAGACCAAGCCCCCGGACTATGAGCCCGCGCCCGGCGCCAAAGGCGGCGCGGCCCTCGGCGGGGCCGACCCCTTCACCGTGCATTCCGACGGCCGGGCGTGGCTCTTCGTGCCCTACGGCATCAAGGAAGGCCCCTTGCCCGCCCATTACGAGCCCGTGGAATCGCCCTATGTGAACCCCCTCTGGAAGCAGGACCGCGACCCCGGCGTGCACATCATCGACGACCCGAAAAACCCCATCGCTACGCCCGGCGACGGCGCCTACCCCACGGTGATGACCACCTACCACATGGTCGAGCACTGGCTCTCCGGCTCCATGACGCGCCATATCCCGTGGCTCGTCCAGCTCCAGCCCGAGAGCTTTGTCGAGATGTCGCCGGAGCAGGCGAAAAGCGCGGGCATCCAGCCGGGCGCGCTCATCGCCGTGGCGAGCGCGCGGACAAGGCTCCTCATGCGCGCGCTCATCACCCCGCGCCTGCGTATCGGCAAGGTGGAGGGCAGGGAGGCCACCGTGGTCGGCGGCTTCGTGAATTCCGGCTACAAGGGCGTGGTCTGCGACCCCGTCACCAATGACCTGAGCCCGGCCATCATGGCCCCGGACGGCCTTATCCCGGCCTCCAAGGGCTTTGCGGTGCGCGTTACGGCCGGGAGCGGGGCCGCAGCCGAGCAGTTCTCACCCGAGCCGGTGAAGTACCCGGAATCCATGACAAAACCCGTGCCGGAAACTCCGTGGCCGGCCCAACCGGAAGGGAGGAGCTGAGGCATGAGTTCGCTGAAAGAACGCATCTTCGCTGTTGTGAAGCGCGCGTATCCGGGTGGCGAGCCCGCGCCCAACGGGCGCCTTGACCCCGTGTACGCGCTGTTCCGGCGCTACCAGCCAAGGCCGGCGGAACAGGAGCTCGCCTATTTTACCGACACTTCCATCTGCAGCGGCTGCAAGTCCTGTGAAATGGCCTGCAAGCAGTGGAACCAGATCGAGAGCGAACCCATCCGCTGGTCCGGCGACAGCTATGACAACACCTTTGACCTCTCGGCGAAAAACTGGCGCCATGTGAAGTTCATCGAGCGCTTCCCCGAGGAGAACCCCGCCAACCGGCCCGCGCCCAAGACCATCGACGGCCTGCTCAGGGAGGAGAAGGCCGGCCAGTGGCTCTTCATGAGTGACCAGTGCAAGCATTGCCAGACCTCGCCCTGCCATGAGGCCTGCCCCACCGGGGCCATCATGCGCAACGAGTTCGGCGGCGTGTACTACCAGACCGACATCTGCATGGGCTGCCGCATGTGCATGGCGGCGTGCCCCTTCGGCGTACCCGAGGTGAGCCCGGAAACCGGGCACTCCATGAAGTGCGCCGAGTGTTATGACCGCCTGCGCGACGGCCTCACCCCGGCCTGCCAGCTGGCCTGTCCCACGGGCGCCATCGAGTTCGGCCCGCGCGAGACCATGCTGGAAAAGGCGCGGGCGCGCATGCGCTTCTTGCACGAGCACGGCCACCCCGAGGCCCGGCTCTACGGGGTCGGGGAATTCGCCAACTATTCCGGGCTCAATTCCTTCTACCTCATCATGGACAAGCCCGAAGTGTACGGCCTGCCCGCCGAGCCCGTGACCCCCACCACCTTCATGCCCGGCGACTATTTGCGCGGCATCGCCACCCTTGTGGTGTGCGCCGCCGCGGTCGCGGCCTGCCTCATGGGGACGATCCTATGAAAGACATGACCTGGATCAAGGGCCAGCCCTCGCCCTACGAGCTGCATGACCTCACGCACTTCCCGGACTGGCGCGGTCTCATCGTCTGGGATGCCTTCTTCAACAACCTGACCTCGGGCCTCATGGTCATCATCGCCCTGACGGCCCTCGGCACGGCGCGCGTGTTCGGCTGGCTGCTTCCGTACGCGCTCATCCTGGCCTTTCTCATCCTCGCGGTGGACCTCGTGCTGCTGGTGGCCGATTTGGGCGACCCGTGGCGCTTCCTCCATTCGCTCCGGGTGTTCCGGCCCACCTCGCCGCTCTCCGTGGGCGTGTGGGCGCTCACGGGCTACGCCATCTGTCTCTTCCTCGCCATCCTCACCACCTGGGTGCCCGCGCTGTTTGGCGTGCCGCACGCCGTGGGGCTGCACATGGCCATGGCCGCGCGCATGTTCACGACGCTCGCGGCCCTCTGCGCGGCCGCGGTCATCTGTTACAAGGGGGTCGTGTTCAGCTGCACCTCGCAGCCGGGCGTGAAGAACGCGCGCTGGCTCACGGCCTTCATGGTCAGCGATTCCTTGCTCATGGGCTGCGGGCTTTACATGTGCCTCGCCGTGTTTTTGGGCGCGGGCATTGCCAACGCGTGGCTCATGGTGCCGTTCCACATCCTGCTGCTCATCCGCTTCGGCACCTTCTGGCTGCTCTGGCTGGACGTGGCCCCGCGCGCCCGCAGGATGCACAGGTCAAACGCCTTTATCTTCATCATGGTCTATATCGTGGGCGGCATCATCGCCGCGGCGCTCGCCTGCAAGGGCGGGCAGCCCGGCATCCTCGCGGCCGCCGCGCTCGTGCTCATCACCGGCGTGTGCGAGCGCGGCTGGATCATCGGGCTGACGCGGCCCCTCTGAGCGGGGCGGAACCTCAACGACCGCACGTCCCCTATGGGACGCGGGGGGAACCATGCAACACTACGATTCCAGGACCCTGCGGCATTTCAAGTGCCGCACCGGGGACTTCCTCGCGGAGATGCACGACCACAAGGGCTACACCGTGCACCGGGGCTGCCGCAGCTGGGAGAAATACTACCACGGCCGCTGGGGGCATGACCGCATCTCGCCCTCCACGCACGGTGTCAACTGCACCGGCTCCTGCCGCTGGGATGTCTATGTGAAGGACGGCATCATCGTCTGGGAGGCGCAGGCCGCGGACTATCCCACGCCGCACGCCGATTTCCCCGACTATGAGCCACGCGGCTGCCCGCGCGGGGCCTCGGCCTCGTGGTATGTGTACAGCCCCCTCCGGGTGCGCTATCCCTATATCCGCGGCGCGCTGCTCGATTTCTGGCGCAAGGCCCTGAAGGAGAAGGGCGACCCCGTGGCCGCCTGGGAAGACATCCAGAACGACCCCGAGCGCCGTGGCGCGTACCAGAAGGCGCGCGGCATGGGCGGCTTTGTGCGCTTTTCGTGGGACGAGGCGCTGACGCTCATTTCGGCCTCGCTCATTTACACCATCCGCCGCTACGGGCCGGACCGCATCTTCGGCTTCACGCCGCTCCCGGCCATGAGCATGGTGAGCTTCGCCTCAGGCGCGCGCTTCTTCTCCATGCTCGGCGCGAGCATGATCAGCTTCTATGACTGGTACTGCGATTTGCCGCCCGCCTCGCCGCAGGTGTGGGGCGAGCAGACGGACGTTTGCGAAAGCGCGGACTGGTACAACGCGGGCTACATCATCTCCTGGGGCTCCAACCTGCCGCAGACGCGCACGCCCGACGCCCATTTCTACACCGAGGCCCGCTACCAGGGCACGAAGATCGCGGCCGTTTCGCCGGATTACGCGGACTTCACCAAGTTCGCCGACACGTGGCTCCCCGTGCGCGCGGGCACGGACGGCGCGCTCGCCATGGCCATGACCCATGTCATCCTGCGCGAGTTCTTCATCGAGCGCAAGGTGCCGTATTTTCAGGACTATGTGCGCCGTTTCACCGACCTCCCCTTCCTCCTGGAACTGGAGGAGAAGAATGGCGCCCTCGTGCCCGGCCGCTACCTCCGCGCCTCGGACTTCGGCCACGGCGGCAACAACCCGGAGTGGAAGCTCGTGGTTTTCGACACGCAGCGCGGCGCGCCTGCCGTGCCCAATGGCTCCCTCGGCTCGCGCTGGGGCGAAAAGGGCACCTGGAACCTCGAGATGCGCGACTGCTACGACGGCAAGGACCTTGCGCCGGCCCTGAGCATGGAGGAGCGCGAAGGCGCGAGCTGGGAGCTCGTGGACTTCCCGGTATTTTCCGAAACCGCCCCCACGCTGCGCAAGGGCGCGGTGCCCGTGGTGGAGATGGAGATCGGCGGGGTGAAGAAAAAAGTCACCACCGTGTTCGACATCCTGGCCGCCAGCCTCGCTGTGGACCGCGGGCACGGCGGCGACGTGGCGCGCTTCTACGAGGATGGCGGCTATCCCACTCCGGCGGGGCAGGAGGGCGTCACCGGCGTGCCGGCGGCCGATGTCATCAAGGTGGCGCGCGAGTTCGCGGACAATGCGGAAAAGACCAGGGGCCGCTCGCTCATCATCATGGGCGCGGGCATCAATCACTGGTATCATAACGACATCAATTACCGCGCCATCCTCAACCTGACGAGCCTCTGCGGCTGTCAGGGCGTGGCCGGCGGCGGCTGGGCCCACTATGTGGGGCAGGAGAAGGTGCGCCCGCAGGCCGGCTGGGCCACCCTGACCACGGCGACGGACTGGTTCCCCGCCCCGCGGCGCAGCCAGGGCACGACCTTCTATTATTTCGCCACGGATTCCTGGCGGCATGAGCTGCTCAATATCGCGGGCGCCTGCCCGGCGACCCACAAGGGCGAGATGCCCGAGCACCCGGCCGACTGCTTCGCCATCGCCGCGCGCCTCGGCTGGATGCCCTATTATCCGCAGTTCCGGCAGAACCCCATCCAGATCTGCGAGGACGCCGCCAGGGCCGGCGCCGCCACGGATGAGGCCATCGTCGACTACGCGGTGCAGGGCCTCAAGGACGGCCGCATCCAGATGGCCATCGAGGACCCGGACAGCGAGGAGAACGTGCCCCGCTTCATGATGTTCTGGCGCGCCAATCCGCTGGGCTCCAACGTCAAGGGGCACGAGTACTTCCTGCGCTACCTGCTCGGCACGCGCTCCTCGGCGCTTTCGGAAGAGTCGGAGAGGAAGCCGACGGAATTCCACGCCGGCGAGGCCATGCAGCAGGGCAAGCTCGACCTCATGGTCACGGCCGAGATCCGCATGAACACCTCGGCGGTCTATTCCGACATCGTGCTGCCCTCCGCGCACTGGTACGAATATAACGACCTCTCCACCACGGACCTGCACCCCTTCATCCATCCCTTCACCGAGGCGGTCAACCCGCCGTGGGAGGCGCGCGACAACTGGTCCATGTTCGCCCTGCTGGCGCAGAAGTTCTCCGCCATGGCGGCCACGCACCTCGGCGTGCGCAAGGACCTCGTGGCCACGGCGCTGGAGCATGACTCGCCCAACGAGGTGGCGCAGCCCATGGGCGAAGTGAAGGACTGGACCAAGGGCGAGACCGCGCCCGTGCCCGGCAAGACCATGTTCAACCTGCGCGTGGTGGAGCGCAACTACGCGGACATGTTCAAGATGTATTCCGCGCTCGGCCCCAACGTGCAAAAGCCCGACGGCGTGGGCACCAAGGGCGTTAAATGGTGCTGCGCCACGGAATACGAAGTGCTGAAGCGCATCCTGGGCGTGGTGGACGAGCCGGGCGTAAGCCACGGCATGCCGCGCATCACCTGCGGCAAGGACGCCTGCGAGGTGGTGCTCACCCTCTCGCCGGAATCCAACGGGCGCGTGAGCGTGCGCTCCTGGGGCGGCCTTGAGGAAAAGACGGGGCAAGAACTCGCCGACATGTCCAGGGGCATCGAGGGCGTGCACCTCACCTTCCAGGCCGTGTCCACGCGGCCGCGCAAGGGCTTCACCGCGCCGGAATGGAGCGGCATCGAGGCGGACGGCCGCACCTACACCCCCTTCCAGATCAATGTGGAGCGCCTTGTGCCCTTCCGCACCCTGAGCGGCCGCCAGCACTTCTACCTTGACCACGCCTGGATGCGGGCGCTCGGCGAGGCCCTGCCCGCCTACCAGCCGCCGCTGCCGCTGGCCCAGATCGGCGAGACGAGCGGCAAGCTCATCCCGCGCGGCAAGGATGACCTCGTGCTCAACTTCCTCTCCGTGCACAGCAAGTGGTCCATCCACTCCTCGTATTCCGATGTGCACCTCATGCGCGTGCTCTCGCGCGGCGGCGGCGAGGTGTGGATCAACGACGAGGACGCGGCCTCCGTCGGCATCAAGGATAACGACTGGCTCGAATGCTACAACGCCAACGGCGCCTTTGTGGGCCGGGCCGTGGTCACCCACCGCCTGCCGCGCGGCAAGACCTTCATCCACCATGCCCAGGAACGCTTGATCAACGTGCCCATGTCATCCGTGACGGGCAACCGCGGCGGCACGCACAACTCGCTCACCCGCGCCCTCGTCAACCCGGCGCAGATGATTGGCGGCTACGGGCAGTTCAGCTACTCCTTCAACTATTACGGGCCCACGGGCTGCCAGCGTGACGAGATGATCGTCGTCCGCAAGGCCAAAAAGGTGGTGTTCGATGAAAATTAAAGCCCAGATGGCGATGGTGATGAACCTCGACAAGTGCCTCGCCTGCCACACCTGCACCATCCCCTGCAAGAACGCGTGGACCACGCCGGCCGGAAGCGAATACATCTGGTTCAACAATGTGGAGACCAAGCCCGGTATCGGCTACCCCAAGCAGTGGGAAAACCAGGAGCGCTATCACGGCGGCTGGACGGTGAAGAACGGCAAGCCCGAGCTGCGCGCGGGCGGCAAGATGAAGAAGTTTCTGAGCCTCTTCGCCCAGCCGGACCTGCCGGACATAAAAGACTATTACGAGCCCTGGAACTACAATTACCGCTACCTCACCACGGCGCCGGACTCCAAGGTGCAGCCCGCGGTGGGGCCGCGCTCGGCCATCACCGGCGAGCCCATGAAGGTGGAATGGGGCCCCAACTGGGAGGACGACCTCGCCGGCGCCAACGTGACCGGCCTTGAGGACGTGAACTTCAAGGGCATGGAGGCCAAGGCCTGGCTCCAGTACCAGAGCGTCTTCATGTTTCATTTGCCGCGCATCTGCGAGCACTGCCTGCACCCGGCCTGTGTGGCCTCCTGCCCCTCGGGCGCGCTCTACAAGCGCGACGAGGACGGCATCGTGCTCGCCGACCAGAGCCGCTGCCGCAGCTGGCGCATGTGCATGACCGCCTGCCCCTACAAGAAGGTCTATCTCAACTGGAAGACCCACCATTCGGAAAAGTGCATCTTCTGCTATCCGCGCATCGAGGCGGGCGAGCCCACCCTCTGCGCCCAGTCCTGCCCGGGGCGCATCCGCTATGTGGGCGTGATGCTCTACGACGCGGACAAGGTGCGCGAGGCGGCGGCCTGCGCCGACCCGGCAAAGGTCTATGAGGCGCAGCTCGCGGTCTTCGTGGACCCGGACGACCCGGAGATGGAAAAGCAGGCCCTCGCGGACGGCATCCCTTATCAGTTCGTGGACGCGGCGAAGCGCTCGCCCATCCGCAAGCTCGTGAGCAAGTGGCGCCTCGCCCTGCCGCTGCACCCGGAGTTCCGCACGCTGCCCATGGTGTGGTACATCCCGCCGCTGAGCCCGCTCGTGTCCAATGGGGTGGCGGCGGCCAGCGACCTCGACAACATGCGCATCCCTCTGCGCTATCTCGCCAACCTGCTGGCCGCCGGCGACGAGAAGCCCGTGCGCGAGGCCTTGCAGAAGCTGCTCGCCATGCGCGACTTCATGCGCGAGGAGCGCTTTGCGAAAAATGCGGCCGCCGGTGAAACGGGCAACGAGCCCGGGACGCAGGACGACTTTGCGGAAAATCCCTTCGTGACGGACGACCCGGGCCGCCCCAACGCGGCCACGGACGCGCTGGGCGCCCTTGGCCTCACGCCGGGCGACGCGCGCGCCATGTACCGCCTGCTCGCCATCGCCCGATTTGAGGACCGCTTCGTGGTGCCCTCGGTGCGGCGCGAAAATGGCGGCGGCGACCTCCAGACCTTCAAGGGCTGCGTCGGTTTCCCGGAGGAGATCTCATGACGGAAGGGGAGCGCACGGCGCTTGCGTATATCTCGCGCCTGCTCGAATACCCGGACGCGGCGTTTTTCGCGGCCATCCCGGAGATTCGCGCGGATATCCGGGCCAATCTCGGGGGCGGGGAGGCGGCGCAGCTCGGCGCCTTCCTGGACAGGCTGGAGGCGCTGGGGCCGCAAGGCGCGCAGGAGGAATACGTGCGCGTCTTCGACCATGACCCCTCGGCGAGCCTCTACCTCGCCTGGCACCGCTACGGCAATGACCGCGGCCAGGGGAGGGCCATGGCCGCGCTGAACGGGCTTTACCGCACGGCCGGCTTCGAGCCGCTGCCCGGGAGCTTCCCGGACTATCTGCCGCGCGTGCTGGAATTCCTCTCCGCGTGCG
>CAMWVJ010000008.1 GCA_947177645.1 uncultured Desulfovibrio sp. | reverse complement strand
CCAGAAGACGGCATATGATATCCTGAGTTGTCTCGTGGGCGCGTATATGTGTATAAGCGGGCATCGAGGAGATCATCCCCGAGGCCGCGGAAGAGCTCAAGGCAGCGGCCAGCGCGGCCTTTGAGGGCCGGGAGCAGGCCGTGGACGCGGCCTTGAACAAGGTGGGCATGCTGGCGCAAAACGCCGTGCGCGCCAAGTTCCAGGACAATGACTGGCCACCGCTCGCGCATAACACGCTGACCCGCCAGCCGTTGCTGAAAGACGACCTGGGCAAGGTCATCAAGGACAAGAAAGGCAATCCCAAGAAGGGGAAGTCCCGCCTGGAGCAGGGCAAAATCAACCCCCTGCTGGTTACGGGCCAACTCATGAAGAGCCACACCTATGTCATCCGCAAGCGCGGCGGGGGAAGTGGCCTTATTACGCCGGGGGGCGGCAATGGCGCTTGATGTCTCCTACCTGCTCTCTGACCCGGATTTTTGCGCGGCCTTTGGCGTCGAGCGGTGCGAGGAGACCGTTGACGACATGGGCCGGGCGCAACTGGCCTGCGAAGTGCTGCCCTGGCGGGGCGTCGTCCAGCCCGCCACGCCGCGCGAGCTGGAGCGCCTGCCCGAAGGCGACCGCGACCGTGAGACCATCACCGTTTACAGCCGCGAGCCCCTGCGCGTGGGCCAGCGCCCGGAAGGCACGGCGGCGGACGTGATCCTGTGGCAGGGGCAGCGCTACGAGGTGGCCAGCGTGGAGCCGTGGCCCGGCTATGTGCGCGCCCTGGCCACGCTGTTGCCCGAGGCCGCAAGTGAGTAACGCGAGCAGCCTTGCTGCCGGGTGGCTCAGGCCCGCGCCCGGGCCTGACGAGCCGGCCCTGGAGGACGTGCTGCACGGCATGGTCTGCGGCCTTACGGGCCTGCCCGGCCCCATGGTGCGCCCGCGCTGGCAGCCCAAGCCACCAGCGGCCCCGGGCCCCGACGTGGACTGGTGTGCCCTTGGCATTGTGGGCGAGGACGCGCCGGGCGGCGCGGCCTGGCATGAGGGCGGCGCAACCCGGCTTGCTGTCCATGAGAGCCTCACCGTGCTGTGCAGTTTTTACGGGCCCCACGCCCGGGCGCTGGCAAGGGCACTGCGCGACGGCCTGTGGGTTGAGCAAAACCGGGCCATGCTGCGCGAGCCGGCCAACCTCGCCCTGGTGCGCGTGGGCGCCATAACGCCCGCGCCGGAGCTTGTGGACGGCCGCTGGCAGCGCCGCCAGGACATGAGCATCACGTTTACGCGCGGGCCGTGGCTGGGCAAGACACCGCCCCGCGAAGGGACTACGGACATCAAGGATCTCAAGACCGCCCAGGCCTGCGGCCTGTGCGGCAGAAGCCGATAGGAGGCATGCTATGGCCACGAAAGCCCTTTCTGTTGACCGCGTGGTCAACGTCACCGTCAACCTGCAACCGCTGGCCGCCAGCCGCCGCAATTTCGGCGTCTTGCTCATTGCCGGGCCGTCCTCTGTGATCAGCCCCGCGGAGCGCATCCGCACCTACACGGGCATTGACGGCGTGGCCGCGGACTTCGGCGTCACGGCCCCGGAATATCTGGCCGCGGAGCTCTTTTTCAGTCAGTCCCCGCGCCCGGCTATCCTGCAAATCGGCCGCTGGGTAAAGACGGCCAGCCCGGCGCAGCTTGCGGGCTGCATCCTCACGGCCGAAGAGATGGCCATGGGCCGCTGGAACGTCATTACCGACGGCTCCCTTGTGATCAGCGTGGGCGGCGTGGAGACGGCCCTGGAAGACCTGGACTTTTCCGCGGCCACGAACCTCAACGCCGTGGCCGCCGTCATTGACGCCAAGGCCGCTGGCGCCGGGGCCAACTGCACCTTTGACGGCGAGCGCTTCACCCTGACCAGCAAGGCCACGGGCGCTACCGCCACGCTCAACTGGTGCGGCGACGCCGAAAACGGTACGCCGCTCGCCGCCATGCTCAAGATGACGCGGGCCACGGGCCTTGCGCCCCAGGACGGCCATGACGCCGAAAGCCTGAAAGAGTGCGCGGTGGAGCTGGCGGATCGCGGCGACTGGTACGGCTTTGCCGTGGCGGACGCGGACGTGTCCGTGGATGACCACCTGGCCGTGGCGCAGTACCTCCAGGCGGCGCCCAAGAGCCGCATTTATGCGGCCACAGTTACCGATACGCGCGTCCTGGACAGTGTTTACGCGGACGACCTGGCGAGCCGCGCCAAGGCGCTCAAACTCTCGCGTTGCTTTGTCTGCTACAGCGCCAACCCCTACGCGGCCATAAGCGCCATCGGCCGGGCCTTTACGGTCAATTTTTCGGCCAACCGCTCCACCATTACGCTCAAGTTCAAGCAGCTCCCGAGCGTTACGGCCGAAGGCCTGACCGAAAGCCAGGCCAATACCCTGGCGGCCAAGCGCTGCAACGTCTTTGCGGCCTACAATAACGACACGGCCATTTTGCAGGAAGGCGTCATGAGCGGCGACGCCTGGTTCGACGAGATCCACGGCACCGACTGGCTGCAAAACGCCGTGCAGACGGAGTTGTGGAACCTGCTCTACCAGAGCAAGACCAAGATCCCGCAAACCAATTCCGGCGTTAATCAGCTCATTGCCTGCATTGAGAACGTCATGGAGCAGGCCGTCAACAACGCCCTGGTGGCGCCGGGCACCTGGAACGGCGACGGCTTCGGGCAAATTGAGCGCGGCGATTACCTGCCCAAGGGCTATTACGTCTATTCCGAGCCCATCGAATTGCAGGCGCAGAGCGAGCGCGAGCAGCGCAAGGCCCCGCCCATCCAGTGCGCCATCAAGCTGGCCGGGGCCATCCATTCCGTGGACGTGGCCATCAACGTCAACCGCTAAAAGGGGGCATCATGGGCTTTGCATATTCTTTCCTGGACGTTCAAGCCGCCATTTCCGGGCCCGGGGGCAATTTCCCGCTTTCCGGCGATCGTGTGGGCATTGCCCAGGAGGGCATCACCATAACGCCCACGGGCGACAAAAACGTCATGACCATCGGCGCGGACGGCGCGGCCATGCACTCCCTGATCGCGGACTGTTCGGGCTCTATCACCGTGACCCTGTTGCGCACCAGCCCGGTCAACCGGCTCTTGCAAAACCTCTACAACACGCAGAGCAAGTCGAGTTCTTCCTGGGGCCGCAACACCATAACCATCCGGGACATTGCCCGCGGCGACACCGTGACGTGTCAGGAGGTGGCCTTTTCCAAGGCGCCGGACAAGGTCTTTGCCCAGGAGGGGGGCACCTATCAGTGGACATTCCACGCCGGTAAAATTGAGAGCCAGATCGGCAGCGGCACCCCGGAAATCCTCTAGGAGCAAGCCATGAACGAAGTGACCATCCAGGGCACAACCTACCGCACGGGCAAGCTCAACGCCTTTGCGCAGATGTACATCGTCAAGCGCGCCGCGCCCGTGCTGGGCAAGCTCCAGGGCCTCTTGCAGCAGGCGGACGTGGAGCGCCCCGAGACCCTTGTGGAGCCACTGGGCGAGGCTATCGGCGCCCTCCCGGACGAGAGCCTGGAATACATCTGCAACGCCTGCCTGGACGTGTGCGAGTGCCGCATTGCGGGGGGCGGCTGGGCCCGCGTGCGCCAGAACGGGGCGACCATGTACGAGCTCGACCTCTTGACCCTGCTTTCGCTCACCGCCCACACCCTCCAGGACAATCTTGCGGGGTTTTTTCTCGCGCTCCCCTCGCTCGCGCCGGCTGGGGGGGAGACGACGACGGCGTAAGCGTTGAGTGGGTGGCCATGCCCGGCGGCGAAGACTGGCTCTTGCGGCCCGCCGTGCGCGGCATGTGCCGCTATGAGAGCCTGAAAAACGGCGACGTGGATCTGGCGGACGTGGCGCTCATGAACGACGCCCTGGACGTGGCGGCCGAAAATGAGCGCCGCTACCTTGAGGCGCTGAAACACAAGGACGCATGATGGCGGCGACCATTGCCGAATTTTTGGCCAGCATCGGCTTTAAAGTCGACGAAAAGGGCATGAAGGCGGCGCTGGCCAAGGTGGCCGGCTTTGGCGCCGCCTGCTCTGTGGCCGCGGGCGCGGCCATTGCCGGCATCATGCGCGTGGCGCAAAGCGAGGTGGAACTGGTCAAAAAGGCCGAGGGCCTGGGCGTGCCCATTCAAAAGCTGGAGGAGCTTGGCTACGTGGCCGAGCAGACAGGCGCCAGCGCCGACGCGGTGGCTACGTCCCTGGGCAGCCTCAAGAGCAAGTACCCGCACATCAAGGACGCGAGCGTACTGTTGGAGCGCGCGGGCCGGGCCATGCGCGGCATGAGCGACCAGGCCGCGCGGCTCTACGCCAGGCGCATGGGCATTGACCCGGCGCTGGTGCCCATGCTCACGCGCGATGTTTCGGCGCTCAAGGGCGAGTTCGCGGCCATGTACGCCGTGGCCGGGCGCGACGCGCAAAAGGCCGCGGAAGACAGCAAGGCCTTCATGGCCGAGCTGGGTAAGCTGCGCTCCATGTGCGATCTTTTGGCCAAGGCCGTGGGCGGGGCCTTTTTGGGCAAGATCCGCGGCGACGTGGAGAGCCTGCGCCGCGTCGTCATGGAAAATTTCGGCAAGATCAAGCGCCTGTTTGAGACCATCATAAGCCTGGTCTTGCGCGTGGCCGGGGTTGTGGGCGCCTTTGTGCGCCGTGTCGTCACCTGGGCGGCCGCGCTGGTCTCCTGGTATGACAAGCTCACCGACGGCCAAAAGCGCATTGTCCAAGGCCTTGCGCTCTTTCTGGCGGCCTGGAAGCTGCTCAACGCGGGCTTCCTGGCAACGCCCCTTGGCGCAATCATTGCCGGGCTGGCGGCCATTGTGGCGCTCATTGACGACTATTGCACCTACATGGAGGGGGGCACCAGTTATTTCAATTGGGGGCCGTATGAGGAGAGCATACAGGCCGTCCTTGAGGTGCTGAAAAAATTTTGGGATGTCATCTGCGCCGTGGGCTCGGCTATCCTTTCCGCGCTTGTGCCCGCCCTGGGCGTCATCAATGAGCAGTGCCGGTGGATATTCAACACCCTTGTCAGCCTGGGCAAGATTTTCTGGCAACTGTTTACGGGGGACATCGGCGGCGCGCTGGAAAGCGCGAAGGCCATGCTGGCAGACTGGGCGAAAAGCGGACGCGCCATTCTGGAAAACTTCTGCGCGGCCATAAGCAACTTTTTCTCCACGCTGTGGGCCGGAATAACCGAGAGCTTCCCGGACTTCGCGGCCTGGGCCGAGGGCGCGGCCAAGGCCATAATGGACTTTTTCGCGCCGGCCATTGACTGGATCAAGGGCAAAATCAGGAGCATGGCCTCCATCCTGCCCGAGTTCCTGCAAAAAAAGCTGGGCCTTTCCGGGGACACTGCCGCGCCGGAAAAGCAGGGTGCGCCCGCTCCCGCCGCGCCGCCTGTTATCCCGCCAGGGGCAGCCCTCAAGCCCTCGCCCCTCCAAGCCCACGGCGCGGTCAGCAAAAACACGAGCGTCAAGGTGGACAGCAAGGCCGAAATTACGGTCAACGGCGCGCAAAACCCCGAGCAGGTGGCGGGCAAGGTGGCTGCCGTGCAGGGCAACGTGGCCGCGGACATTGCGCGCAACACACAGGGGGCGGTGCGGTGAGCGAGAGCGGGACAGTGATAACGGGGCGCAACCTGGGCGGCCTGCAATTTGCCGTCGTGGTGGAGGAGGCCCACGAGGACAAGGTGACCATTACCGAGCACCCCGTGGAGCAGGGCGCGAAAATCAATGACCACGCCTACGTCGAGCCCGCCAGCCTGACCCTGCGCGCGGGCCATTCGGACACGGCCGGCCCCGGGGCCAGCCGGGAGCTTTACGAAAAGCTGCTTGAGCTCATGCGCAAGCGCGAGCCCGTGGAGATTGTCACCGGCAAGCGCCTCTACACCAACATGCTGGTGGAGGCCGTAAACACCACTACGGACAGCACCAGCGAGCACGCCCTTTTTGTGACCGCGCAGTGCCGCGAGGTGATCATCGTCCAGACACAGACGGCCAGCGTGCCGCCGCGAAAGCGGCACAAAAATGCCGGGCGCACCGGGGGCAGCGCGGACAAGGGGCAAAAGCAGGCCAAGGCCGCGCCCCAGCAAAGCGCCATGCAGGCCGGCTTGCACGGAAAAGGCTATCGGCGCGACATGAGTAAATGAGCTGGGGGTGTTGCCTCCCTCATTTCCCATCGGGCTGCTGGTCAAATGAGTTCCGGGGGTAGCTGAAGCCATAGATGGCCGCAAACTTCTTGAGCTCCTCGATGGTGAAGGCCCGGCAATTCGGGCATTGATTCACGCCCATGCGCACGGCTTGGGCCTGAAACTGGGCAACATAATCCGAGGGGTGATCCGGGTTGAACCACCAGCCGTAGGTGATGAACCGGCAAGGGGAAATATATTTTTCCACTTCCAGGCCGGGCGTAAAGGGAGAGCGCGGGCGGTCAACTATAGTGCAATAGGCCCGCAAATCATCCGCGCGCAGAGAGCGCATATAACATTCCAGCCATTTTATATCTTTTAGCGAAAAAACGGGGACACCCTGCATAAAAACATAACAGGATTTCCAGCCCCTGCTCAAGGAAAGCACCTCATAGGCGACCTGCACCGAGCGGGCCGTTTTTTTGAAAAAGCCAAACGTGGTTTCCCCGTCGGAAAAGTATTCGTCAGCGCATTGCATCAGATAGTTGACCTTTTCCCAGTGAGGCGAGCGCGGCCGCACGAAGACGATGGCGATGAAGACGCCGCGCTGGGTAATGTTGTGGATTACGTCAGGGGGAAGGTCATAGTTACCCACTAAGGACATGCGCGTGCCCTCTTGAGTGCAAAGGTTATGAGCGGCTGTCGGAGGTATCCCCCCGAACTTTTTCGGGGGGATACCACAGCGGGGCGCGCTGGTACAGTGCCCGCATGGCACTGTACGAGATACCCCTGACACCCGAGCCGCAAAGTTTCGGCATAAGCCTGGCCGGCCGCGAATTGCGCCTGGCCGTGCGCTGGGCGGAGAGTACCTGCCCTGACGCCCCCGGGGGCTGGCTATTGGACATCTACGACGCGCCGGACGACCTCGCCCCGCTTGTCCTGGGCATCCCGCTGGTGGCTGGTTGTGACCTCCTGCGGCCTTATGCCTACCTGGGCATTGGCGGGGGGCTCTATCTTTCGGGCGACATGCCGCCCACGCTGGACAACTTGGGCGAGGACGTGCTGCTGCTGTTCGAGACTGTGGAGGCCGTGCAATGAGCCAGAATGAGCACGAGGAGGGGCGGCAATGGCTTAGGGCCTGCTCGCTCATTGTGGGCCCGGACAGCGGCGAGGGGCTGGAGCTCTCGGCCCTGCGCATCACCTTTGCCACCAAGAAGGGCGACACAGAGACGCCCAACAGTGCCGAGATCAACGTCTATAATCTCTCGGACGACACGGCCGCCAAGATCCGCCGCGAGTTTACCCAGGTCAACCTCGCCGCCGGCTATGAGGGCAACCTGGGCACCATTTTCCGCGGCAATATCCGGCAGGTGCGCCTGTGGCGCGAGAACGGCGTGGACACGGTGCTGGCCATCCTGGCCGCGGACGGCGACCGCGCCTACAATTTTGCCACGGTCAACACCACATTGGCCGCGGGCTCGCGCCCGGCTGACCGCGTGCGCGTGTGCCAGGGAAGCATGGAGGCCAAGGGCGCAAAGCCCGGCTATACGCCTGATCTTGGCGGGCAGGGCCTTCCGCGCGGCAAGGTCATGTATGGCATGGCGCGGGAGTACATGCGCGACGAGGCGCGCGACACGGATACCGACTGGAGCATCCAGGACGGCAAGGTGCAGATGGTGCCGCGCAAAGGCTATTTGCCCGGCGAGGCCGTTGTGCTGACGCATGAGACCGGGCTTGTGGGCAGCCCGGAGCAGACGCAGGACGGCATCACCGTGCGCTGCCTGCTCAACCCGCGCCTTGCCGTGGGCGGCCGCATCAAGCTCGATAACGCGCAGGTCAAGGCCATGCAGACGCCGCTCAAGCAGGCGGCCGGGCAGCAGGCCCCGCGCATGGACGCGGACGGCTTTTATCGCATCCTCAAGGTGGAGTTTAGGGGCGATACGCGCGGCAATGACTGGTACGCCGACCTGGTGTGCATTGGCATTGACGACACCGCCAGACTGCCTCTGGATCAGGTGCGGTAGCAATGGATCGCATTGAGCGCACAAGCGACGACGTGGAGGCCATCCGCCGCGCGCATGAGGGCCAGCAGGCGCAGCTCTGGACGGCGCTGCCCGGCATTGTCCAGGCTTTTGACCCCGTGGCCATGACCGTGAGCGTGCAGCCCGCGGTCATGGGCAGCGTGACCGACGAGCGGGGGCAGGCCAAAAACCAGGCCATGCCGCTTTTGGTGGATGTGCCCGTGGTCTTCCCCTGCGGGGGCGGTTTTTCTTTGACCTACCCCATCAAGCCGGGCGACGAGGCCCTGGTGGTCTTTTCCAGCCGCTGCATAGACGGCTGGTGGCAGGGCGGCAAGGCCGTGCCCCCGCCGGACAGCCGCATGCACGACCTTTCGGACGGGCTGGCCATAGTGGGCCCGCGCTCCCAGGCGGGGCGCCTGAACCCGCCCGTGGACGCGGAAAACGTGCAACTGCGCACGGACGACGGCAAGGCAAGCCTGACCATCAAGCCGGACAAGACCGTGGACATGCGCAATGAGCAGGGCAGCCTGGTCATTTCCCCGGGCGGGGAAATAACGCTTGAGGCGAGCGCCAGCCTCACTATCAAGGCGCCGCAAGTGACCATTGAGGGCAACCTGACCGCCACGGGCACAGGCGGGGGCGCGGGCGTTGTGAGCATGCGCGGGGCCGTGACTCTGGAGGGCACGCTGGACGCCACGGGCGACATGACCGCCGAGGGCAAGAGCGTGGCGCACCACACACACCCGGGCGACTCCGGCGGCACAACGGGAGAGCCGGCCTGATGCGCTACCGCAAGCTGGACAATGCCGGGGACTTTCGCCTTGGCCACGGCGAGGCCGATTATTTTGTGGACGACGCCCTGGGCGTGGCGCAGGCGGTCAAGACGCGCCTTGCGCTGCTCGCCGGCGAGTGGTTCCTGGATCTCACCGAGGGCACGCCCTACGCCACGCACGTCTGGGGCAAGCACACGCGGGAGACCTATGACCCCATATTGCGGCGCCGCATTTTGCAGACGCAGGGCGTGCGGGCGCTGGTGAGCTATGAAAGTTCCTGGGACGCCGAGACGCGCAAGCTCACCGTGAGCGCAGAGATCGACACTGTTTACGGGCCGGCTACCGTGGCCGCGACGTTGTGAGGAGGCACCATGGCGGACAGCGCCTTTATCGACCGGGACGGCTTCCGCCTGCCGGAGTACCCTGCCACGCTTGAGGCCATGCAGCAGAGCCTGCGGGACATATTCGGGGCGGATCTCTATCTTGAGCCGGACAGCCAGGAGGGCCAGCTTGCCGCCATCATAGCCCTGGCGCAACAGGATACTTACGCCCTCGCCGCGGCTGTTTACAACGCCTTTTCGCCACAGACGGCCCAGGGGGCCGGCCTTTCGCGGATGGTCATCATCAACGGCATAAGGCGCCACGCCGCGGGCGTGAGCACAGCGCCCGTGCGCCTCATTGGCGCGGCCGGAACCATCATTCGGGGCGGCCAACTGGAGGACGACGCCGGACGCAAGTGGGATCTGCCCGCCCAGGTTGTCATCCCCGCCGCGGGCGAAATTACCGTCACGGCCACGGCGCAGGAGCCGGGGGACATCCACGCCGGCGCCGGCGAGATCAAGATCATCGCCACGCCCTGCCGGGGCTGGCAAAGCGCCGTCAACACTATGGCCGCCACGCCCGGCCGCGCTGTGGAAACGGACGCGGCCTTGCGCGAGCGTCAGGCGGTCTCCACGGCATTGCCGAGCCTCACGGTATTTGAGGGCACCCTGGGCGCCGTGGCGGCCGTGGCCGGCGTGACGCGCTGGCGGGGCTACGAAAACGACACCAACGTGGCGGACGACAACGGCCTGCCGCCGCATAGTATCTGCCTTGTGGTGGAGGGCGGGGACGCCCAGGCCATAGCGGACGCCATTGCCGTCAAAAAGACGCCCGGCTGCTACACCTACGGCAACGTGGAGGTCTTGACGCGGGACGAGATGGGCGTGCCGAACCATATCCGCTTTTTCTACGCCGCGCCCGTGCGCGTGCGCCTGCGCGTGGCCATCAAGCCCTTGGCGGGCTTTTTGTCCAGCACCGCGCAGGCCATCCGCGAAAATCTTGCGGCCTACGTCAACGCGCTGCCCATTGGCGAGGACGTGCTGGTCAGCCGCCTCTTGTGCCCCATAAATGAGGCGGACGTGCCCGGGCGCAGGTCTTTTGACGTTCTGGCCGTGGAGATCTGCACGGGCGACGCCCCGGACGGCGAGGCCGCGTGGCAGCAGGCCAACCTGCCCATTGCGTTCAACGCCGCTGCCAAGTGCGCCGTAGAGGACGTGCTGCTGCCGGGGGGCGACTAATGCCGGGCGTGGCGGACTACGTTGCCCTGGTCACGAGCGAGCACCGCAGCCCGCGCTTTCTGGCGCTGGTGAGCGCGAGCGTCAAGCCCTTTGCGGATGCCCAGGCGGCACTTGCGGAGCTGCCCCCGGCCTTTGACGTGGACACGGCCGTGGGCGTGCAGCTTGATGCCGTGGGGCTGTGGGTAGGCGTCACCCGTTACCTGCAAACGCCGCTCACGGGCGTGTATTTTAGCTGGGACGTGGAGGGCGTGGGCTGGGAAGAGGGCGTGTGGAAAGGCCGCTACGACCCGGCCTCGGGCCTTTCTGTGCTGGACGACGACAACTTCCGGCGCCTGGTCAAGGCGCGTATCGCCGCGAACCACTGGGACGGCAGCGTGCCCCAGGCCTACGCCGTCTGGCGCATGGTCTTTGCGGACACAGGGAGCATCCTGGTCATCCAGGACAACCAGGACATGAGCATGAGCGTGGGCATAGCGGGCATCAGGCTCGATGCCGTCTTTCGCGCGCTGCTCACGGGCAACTATATCCCGCTGAAGCCCGAGGGTGTGCGCATCAACTGGTACGCAGTGACGCCGGACGGCGGCAAGCTGTTCGCCTGGGATTGCGAGTCGGACGGCCTTGCCGGCTGGCCGGATGAGGCTGGCGATGGCGGCCGCTGGCCCGAGTACATGCTTCCGGCATAGCCAGCCCCCGAACAATATCGGGGGGCCACAGCAAGCCAGGGCGCCGTACAGTGCCCCCCGAGGAGACCAGACATGGCACAGGCGCAAAGCATAATCGACCTCAAGGACACGGGCGTCACCGTTGCGCCCGAGGACACCATAAACGAGATTTTGCCCTTCTGCGCGCAGGGCCAGGAGGGCCGCGACCTGCTCTCCCAGGCCGAGTACGCCGTGGACATGCAGCGCAATGTTGGCCACCAGCCCGGCATCGCCCGCGCCAAGCTCGCCAACAAGCAGGCCCGGCAGGCCTCGCACGTGGTCGCGGGCCTCGCGCAATTTTTGGCGCGCCGGTACGCTCCCGGCGTGGTGGACGACGGCGACCTGGACAAGGTGGAGGCCGCGCTGGTGGGGGCCCTGGACGCGGTTATTAAATCGCCCTCACACCTCGCCACGCTCCTCCGGGCGGGCCTCATGCAGCCCGACGGCAAGACCACCACGGTGGACGAGGTCGGCCTGCTCTCGGCGCTGGGTGGCAACCTGCTCCTCAATAGCGAGGAGTGGATAACGGCGAGCGGCACCTTCGAGGCGCCGGTGGATAGCTGGTATTCGGTCTTGTGTATCGACGGCGGCTCCGGCGGCTTGTACAACATTCCCTTTAGTGGGCTGTCTGGTGGCAATTCCGGCGCCGTGTACGCCG
>CAMWVJ010000007.1 GCA_947177645.1 uncultured Desulfovibrio sp. | reverse complement strand
AAGATCTGCTCGAAGCCGAGGAATTTGAGGATGCCGAGATTGACGCTCGGGTGCAGCCTGAGGCCGCCCTTGTAGGGGCCGATGGCCGAATTGTACTGCACGCGGTAGCCGCGGTTCACCTGGATCTGGCCCTTGTCGTCCACCCAGTCCACGCGGAAGGCGATGATGCGCTCGGGTTCGGTGATGCGCTCAAGGATGCGGTATTTCTCGTATTTGTCATTCCTTTCCAGAATGGGCGTCAGGCTCTGCAAAACTTCCTGCACCGCCTGGAGGAAGACCGGCTCGCAGCTGTAGCGTTCCTTCAGGTTGTCCATCACGCGCTGCACGTATGTCATTCTCTGCTCCTTTGCTCGGGCGTTTTGGCGCCCCGGTTCACAAATCCGGCAAATTTCTTAGCCACATTCCGCGCCGCTGGCAAGCGCGCCCGGCGCAGCCCAAATCGGCGCCTAAAGCGCCGGCTCCCAGCGCGGGCCGCCAGGCAATGCGCCGTTCCCTTGGCCGCCCTTGGGGAGTTCCGGCGTGTCGCCCACGCCCGGCGCCTCGGTGGAGAGCAGGTGCGCCGGCACCTCGCCGGGCCCGGGGATGACAAGGGTCTCGGGGTTGAGGCTGTACCAGGCGAACCACATGGAATAGACCCCGAAAAACTCCTTCATGGAGGCGCCGCGCATGTTGCCGGCCGTGGCCTTGCCTGTGGCCGGGTCCCAGGTGCTTTTGGTATTGATGTCCGTGAGGCTGCCGTCCTGCATGATGAACAGGAAGGGTTCTGCCCAGACCTGGCGGCTGTAGATGCGCACCACGTCGAGCCGCTTGTCATGCACGGCCAAAAGCGGCGCGGGGCCGAGAAAAAAATTCACCGCGCCCTTTTTTTTCACATAGGCGATGTCCACGGCGAGGAGGAAATGGTCGTACTCCAGGCAGAGCATGGGCGTCTTGCGGTGAAAACGCCTGTCCAGCCAGCGGGGCTGGTAGGCGAGGGTGTCGTTGTCGTAATAGGTGTCCTTCTTGAGGTAGCTGCCGTAAGGGTCGCGCCCGTAGGGGCGCCTGCCGCGCGGCTTGGCGAGCACGGGCGCGTCGGGATAGACATGGCTCGCCGCGCCCCATGTGGTCCAGAACACGGGCAGGGTGGGCATGCCACGCCCGAGCAGCGGCCCCTCGAAGGCCATGCCCATCTCCTGCAACCAGAGGCTGCCGGAATTGCGGTCGGTGAGGATGCTGTTGCCGTCATAGAGAAAGCCGGCCGTGCCCCCGGTGCCGCTGTGGCTCTCCACGTCGAAGATGAGGTTCAGGCCCTGCATGGAGGCGTCATAGGCCATGAAGGTGCCCGTGATGGGGCAGTAGGTGACGGCATAGGCGTGGTCGTTGATGAGCTCGTTGACCACCTGATGCCAGACGAGATAGCGCTGCGGGTAGATGCGCGGGCCGTCCGGGAAGAGGACCACGAAGGCCGGCTCGTTGTGGGTCATCTTGAGATCGGCCTCGGCGACGGTGTCGTAACGCGGCCGGTAGAGCGAGGTGATGGTCCCGGGCATGGGCACATCGACGAGATAGCGCGTGATGTCGGCAAGTTGCTCAAGGTTCTGCGGGCGCGCCTCGGCCGGGGCGCCCCCAAAAAGGAGGAGCGCAAGCGCGGCCGCCACGGCGAAGAGGCCGGCCGGAAGCAAGAGCGGCCGCCGCATCAGCGGGCGCTCCCCCCTTCGGCGCCCGCGTATTCACTGAAAAGGTATTCCCGAAGCGCCCGGGGCCAGGGCCGGGGCTTTTCGCCCAGAAATTCCGCGAGCTTGCTGTTGTCGAGCGCGGAATAGGCCGGCCGTTCCGCGGCCTGCGGCCATTCGCTGCCCGGGATGGGCTCCACCCGGCAGGGGCCGGAGGTGAGGGCGATGGCTTCGCTCGCGAGCTCGCACCAGCTCGCCACGCCGCTGTTGACCGCGTGCCAGATGCCGGTGGCGCGGGCGCGGGCCAGCTTCTCGGTCCAGCGGGCGAGGTCGAGGGTATAGGTGGGCGAGCCGATCTGGTCATGCACCACGCTCACGGCGTCGCGCTTGCGGCAGGCGTTGAGGATGACATCCACGAAGTTGGAGCGCCCGGGCCCGAAAAGCCACGCCGTGCGCAGCACGCAGCTGCGTTCCGGGAGCGCGCTCAAAACGGCCTCCTCGCCGGCGAGCTTGGTGCGCCCGTAGACGCTCTTGGGGTGCGGGGTGTCGGTTTCGCGCCAGGGGCCGTCATGGGGCCCGGAAAAGACAAAATCCGTGCTGAAGTGGACGAGGTGCCCGTGCCCCAGGGCGGCCAGCGTGCGTGCCAGCGCGTCCGGCAGGGTGCGGTTGGCGAGGAGCGCTTCTTCGGGATGCTCCTCGGCGGCGTCCACGCGCGTCCAGCCGAGGGCGTTGAATACCACGTCGGCGCCGGTCTCTTCCAGCAGCCCGCGCAGAAACTCGAGGTCGAGCAGGTTGCCGTCCGTGCGGCTGAAGACGCGCGTTTCCCAGCCCGCGTCCGTGAGTGTCCGCGTCAATGCCTGCCCCACAAGGCCGGTGGCCCCGCCGAGAACCAATGCTTTCGCCATGCCCGACCTCCTGCCGTCCATGCGGCGTTCGCACGCCTGTGTTCCGTATGGCGCGACTCTAGCCCCAAGCCACAGCACGGTCAACATGGCCGGGGCGACCGCCGCGGCTTGCGGGCCGAGGGCAAGTGACGTACAAAGAATGCGCATGAGAAGGGCGATTCTTCTGGCGGCGTTCGGCGCGGCCACTCCGCAGGGGCGCCAGGCCCTGCACGCCTTTGACGTGATGGTGCGCGAGAGGTTCGCCGGCTGGTCCGTGCGCTGGGCTTTCACCTCGCCGCTCTTGCGCGAGCGCCTTGCAAGGGCGCGCCAGAAAAGCGACTCCGTGCTCAAGGCCTTGCAGAGGCTCAGTTTCGAGCGCTATGAGCGCGTGGCCGTGCAGCCCCTGCAGGCCATCGCCGGCGCGGAGCATGAAGAAGTCTGCGCCGCCTGCGCCGAAGCCGTGCAGGATCTGGGCCTCTGCTGCCGGGTGGGAGCCCCGCTTCTGGCGGAGCCAGCCGATGTGGAGGCCGCGGCGCGGGCGCTGGCCGCGCATCTCCCCGAGAGGCGCCTCCCGCATGAGGACGTGGTGCTCATGGGGCACGGCGCCCGGCATGCCGGGGGTGCCCGCTATGCGGATCTCGCGGCGGCCATGCGGAAGCTGGACGCCCGCGTCCATGTGGGCACCATGGGCGACGCCATGGCGCTCACGTCCATCCTGCCAAGGCTCACGTCGGGCCGGGTGTGGCTCATGCCCCTGCTGTCGGTGGTGGGGCAGCACGCCCTGCGCGACATGGCGGGGGAAGGCGCCGGGTCATGGCGCTCGCGCATCGAGGGCGAGCAGCACGAGTGCGTGCCCGTGCTCAAGGGACTGGTGGAATATCCGGGCGTGGCCGGGATCTGGCTGCGCCATCTGGAAACCGCCGCGGCTGAGGCCTGCGGCGAAACCTAGGTCAATTCAGCAACGAGGTGGAAGATGCGCGGGAAACTTGTGCCCACACTGGTGATGATGCTCCTGCTTCTGGGCTGTGCCGCGGGCGGCAGCGGCGGCGGGAGCGGGCAGACCCCCGCCGCGCCGGAGCAGGCGGCGCTTTCCGGTGGCGCGCCCGGCGCCGGGGCCAATGCCTTCAATCCCTACATGCAGGCGAAACTCCCCAATACGCGCGAGTTCACCAGTGAGGGGCAGCAGATGCTCGGCGCCATGGGCGGTGGCCAGCCCACCATCGAGGGCGAGGCGGCGCACCGCAAAAACTGGCGCGAAGAGATCTATCCCGTGGTCTTCGGCGAGCGCACGGCGCCGCACGAGATTTTGGTGCTGCTCAATTTCGCCAATCCCAAAAGCGCCGAAGTGTGGAAGGCCGTGGTAACGGCAAGCCGCTCCCTCTCGCCGAAGGAATGCAAGATCGCCGTTTTCGCCAACAGCACGGAAAATTACGGCACCGACCTCATGGGCCTCGCCATCTGGATCGCCCATTCGAGGCCCGGGCAGGCCATGCCCTATCTCACCTACGCGCTCGACCGCTGGAACGAGGTCAAGGCGGCGCAGCGCCGCGCCGGCTCCGTGAAGACCTTTAAGAATGAATATGACGCCACGGCGCAGCCCACGGACTATCCCATCCACTACGCCTATCTTGCGCGCGGGAAGCCGCGGGTGCCCGCGCAGGACGAGCTCAAGGTGGCCAAATATTGCTACGATGCGGGCAATGTGAACATGTACCAGACGACCCAGCTCTGCCAATACTACGGCGTGCGCGAGCTGCCGGCCGTCATCGTGGACGGCAGGGTGCTCGGCAAGGTGTCGGCCGACGCCATCCTCAAGGCCCTGAAATAAGCTCTTGCGGAAAATTCCGCCAAAAAACGGGCGCTCCGGGAGGTTCCGGGGCGCCCGTTTTTGCGTGCAGGCTGCGGCCGCTTAGAGCGAGAAAAAGCGCAGTGGCGGCACGGCGGCGATGATGCCGGCAGCCGCGAGTTTTTCATAAAAGAGGTGAAGGCCGCGCAATTCTTCCGCCCCCAGGCTGTAGACAAGCCCTTCGCGGTAGTAGAAGGCGAGGTCTTCGCGGCTCAGTGGGCAGCCGTGCCCCGTGAGGTCGAGGATGACATCCATGTGCGCGAGGCCCCAGTCGCGCCCGCGGCGCAAAAGCTCGCCCGGGTCGTCGCGGAAGAGGCCGCGCTCGGCCGCGTCCCGGCTCACCACCCAGACGCCGAAAATAAAGGGCAGGCCCGTCCAGTCACGCCATGCCTCGGCGAGATCCACGCGGTAGGGATAGTCGGGATGCTGCCTGAGGCGCAGGGCCTCGTCGCCGATGGCGAGAAAGGCCGTGGGCGGCGTTGCCGAGCGCAGGGCCGGCGAGACCTGGCCCGTCCTGTAGGTGACGGCCTGCCGGTAGCGGTCGCGCATGAGCAGGCGCAAAAGGGCCACGGAAGTGTGGCTCTCGCCGCTGATAAGGATCTCGTGGCCGCCAAGCTCCCCCACGGGCACGCGCGAGAGCAGAAGCACGCTCATCACCGGCCCGCGCGAGCCGATGGAAAGGTCGTCCACGAGGTAATACCGCTCCGGCCGGCGCGCGTACTCGAAGCAGGAGCAGGAGGAGACATGCAGCTCGCCGCGGCCCATCATGTCGTTGAGCAGCGCGGGCGGCCCGGCGACGAGTTCATAGTCGTGCGGCAGGATGCCGGCCTCGAGCGGATGGTAGATGGGCAGCACGTTGAGATAGCTGATGCGCCCCATGCGCAGCACGGTCTCAGGCATGGGTGGCCGCCTCGCCCACCGGGCGGTAATCCATGGTGCGCTGCACCGGCGTGAAGCCGGCCGCGCGGATGACGGCCTCGATCTCCTTGCGGGTCATGCGGTAGGAAACGCCGGCCGCGGCGACCACATTCTCCTCGATCATCAGCGAGCCGAAATCGTTGGCGCCGTAGAAGAGCGCCAACTGCGCTATCTGCGGCCCCATGGTCACCCACGAGGCCTGGATATTGGGGATGTTGTCGAGCACGAGCCGCGAGACCGCGAGCAGGCGCAGATATGCCGGCGCGGGCAGGCTCTGGCAGCGGATGCGCGTGTTCGCCGGCTGGAAGGTCCAGGGGATGAAGGCGGTGAAGCCGTGGGTCCTGTCCTGCACGGCGCGCAGGGCGAAAAGGTGGTCGAGCCGGTGGCCCGGTTCCTCCTCATGGCCGAACATCATGGTGGCCGTGGTCTTCATGCCGAGGCCGTGGGCGGCCTCCATGACGGAAAGCCACGCATCGGCCGAGCATTTGTTGGGCGAGACCTGGCGGCGCACGTCATTCTGGAGCACTTCGGCACCGCCACCGGGCACGGAGTCGAGCCCCGCTTCCCTGAGCCTGCGCAGGACTTCAGTAACAGGCAGGCCGAACTTTTCCGACCAGAACCAGATCTCGGGCGGCGAAAAGGCGTGGATATGCAGGTTGGGCCAGGTGGCGCGCATCCAGCGCAAAAGATCCTCGTACCACTCCAGCGGCAGGTCGGGATGGTGGCCGCCCTGCAGCAGGATCTGCGTGCCGCCGAGGCGCAGGGTCTCCTCGATTTTCTGCGTCAGTTCCTCGCGGGTGATGACATAGCCCTCGGGATGCTCCGGCGGGCGGAAAAAGGCGCAGAAGCGGCAGCCGCAGACGCAGACATTGGAATAATTGATATTCCTGTCGCCCACATAGGTGACGACAGGCTCGGGATGCAGCCGAAGGCGCATGGCGTTGGCGAGGCGCGCCAGGGTGAGCAGGCTCGCGCGGTAATAGAGGGCTTCGGCGTCCGCGCGCTCAAGGCGTTCGCCGGCGGCCGCTTTTCGGGCGGCGCGGGCCACATCCGCATAGGCGGGCGTGTCGTCGTCAAAGGGGCTGTGCGCGGGGGCGAAGTCCATCAGCATGTCTCCTTGCGGGGGCGCGCCGCCGCGGCGGCATCCCCTCCGTTCCCGGGCATGGCCTCAAAAACGGCGTTGCGGCGCACCGGGCGGAAGCCGGAGGCGCGGATCATGGCCTCGAGCTCGCCGATGGTCATCCCTTGGGCCGAGGCCGCGCCCGCCATGTGGCCGATGCGCTCTTCCACGATGGTGCCGTCAAGGTCGTCCGCCCCGTACCAGAGGGCGGTCTGCGCGAGCTTGGGGCCGAGCATGATCCAATAGGCCTTGATATGCGGGATATTGTCGAGCAACAGCCGCGAAACGGCCACCGTGCGCAACTGGTCGAGCCCGCGCACCGGGCCCGAGCGCTCCTCGGGGAGTTCGAGGCGGCTGTTTTCCGTGAGGAAGGGCAGGGGGATGAAACAGGTGAAACCGGCGCTCGCATCCTGCTGGGCGCGCAGCCGGAGCAGGTGCTCCACGCGCATGGCAGGGGTCTCGAGGTGGCCAAAAAGCATGGTGCAGTTGGTGACGATGCCCAGGCTGTGCGCCTCGCCGGAGATGCGCAGCCACGCCTCGGCGTCGGCCTTGTGCGGGCAGATGCGGGCACGCAGGTCTTTATCAAAGATCTCCGCGCCGCCGCCGGGCATCATCCGAAGGCCGCAGGCCTTGAGGCGCTGAAGCACCTCAAGGGTGCTTACGCCCTCGAGCGCCGCGAAATGCGCGATCTCCACCGGGGTGAAGGCCTTGAGCGGCAAGTCTGGCCAGCGGTCGGCCACGGTGCGGAGCACGTCCTCGAACCAGGCGAGGCCGAGCCTGGGGTGGCAGCCGCCCACCATGTGCATCTCGTCAAGGCGCAGGGTGCCCCCCTGGGCGGCTTCGAGCCGGGCGAGGATGTCCTCCTTGCTGAGCTGGAAGGCCCCGTCCTCGTCGGCATGGTCGCGCCGGAAGGCGCAAAAGAGGCAGCCGTTGACACAGACATTGGTATAATTGACCTGCCGGTTCACCACATAGTAGGCCGCGTCGCCATGCAGGCGGAAGCGCACCTCGGCCGCCAGCGCGCCCACGGCCGTGAGGTCGGGGCAGGCGAACAGGGCGAGGCCGTCCTCGTAGGAGAGGCGTTCGCCGGAAAGCACCTTGTCAAGGATGGACGAAAGGCCGAGGGCCGCATAATATGCTTTGTCTGGCATGGATGTCCTTGTGGCCGCGCGCCCGCAAGCCCCGCCGGCGGATTCCGGCGGCGCGGATGCCGGTGAGCCGGCAGTCGGGAGCATCCGCCAGCATATCGCCGCGCAAGCGGCATTGTCAACGTGAGGTGGAAATGTCCGCTCAGGAGCTCGTGCTTTCCCTGGGGCTCTCGCCGTGCCCCAACGATACCTTCATCTTCCACGCCCTGCTCGAGGGGCATGTGCGCGTGCCCGCGCCGGCCCCGTGGAGCGGCCACATCCGCTTTGTGCCGCACTTCGCCGACGTGGAGGAGCTGAACGCCATGGCCGTGGCCGGGCGCCTCAACGTGACCAAGCTCTCCCTCGGCGCCGTGGCGCGTATCATGGAAGAGTATGCGCTCTTTTCCTCCGGGGCGGCGCTCGGCTGGGGCTGCGGGCCGCTCGTGGTGGCAGAAAGGCCGCTCACGCCGGAGCAACTGGCAAGCGCCAGCGTGGCCGTGCCCGGCTTCATGACCACGGCCAACCTTCTGCTCGACCTGCACGGCGGTTTCAGGGGCCCGCGCCGTGAACTCCTTTTCAGCGACATCATGGGCGCGGTGGCCCGCGGCGAGGACGAGGCCGGCGTCATCATCCACGAAGGGCGCTTCACCTATGCGGAGCATGGCCTCATAAAGATACTGGACCTCGGCGAGTGGTGGGAGGGCGCCTTCCATTTGCCGCTGCCCCTGGGGGCCATCGCCGGCAAGCGCAATCTCCCGCTTGCCGTGGGGCTGGCCGTTGAGGCGGGCATCACCGAAAGCCTGCGCCACGCTTGGGCGCATCCCGAAGCCTCGCGTGCCTTTATCCGCGCGCACGCGCAGGAGCTGGACGACGCGGTGACGAGCGCGCATATCAAGACTTTCGTCACGGCCTACAGCGAAGACCTGGGGCCGGCCGGCCGCGAGGCCATCACCACACTGGTGCGCCGCTCGGCGCAGCTCCTCGGCGTGCCCCTCCCGGGCGCCGGGCTCTTCTGGCCGGAGGCCGCGGCATGAAGGGCGCGGGCCATGGGCGCCCTGAGGTGAGGAGCGGCGCGTGAAGAGCATCTTTTCCTGGGCCGAGGCCCGGCGTTACTTCGTCATCGGGCTGCCCATCTTCATCGCCCAGCTCTCGCAGACGGGCATGAACTTCGCCGACACTGCCATGACCGGCCAATACAATGCCGAGGACATGGCGGCTGTGGCCGTGGCCGGCTCCATCTGGGGGCCGGCGGCGGTGTTCGGCATCGGCTGCCTTTTGGCGCTGCCACCCTTGAGCGCGCAATTCGTGGGCGCCGGCAAGCGGCGGCGCGCCGCGCACCTGCTGCGCCAGGGCATCTGGCTCACCGGGGGCCTTTCCCTCGTGCTCATGGCCTTTTTCTATGGCATTTCCTGGCATCTCGAGGCCTTCGGGCTCGCCCCGCAGATGGCCGACCTTGCCGGCGGCTATCTGCGCGCCCTCCTGTGGGGCCTGCCCGGCTTCATGTTCTTCGTGAACCAGCGCAGCTTTCTGGAGGGCTTCTCGCGCACGCGGCCGGCCATGATCATCGGCCTCCTGGGGCTCGCGCTCAACGTGCCCTGCAACTACATGCTCATTTACGGGAAATGCGGCTTCCCGGCCATGGGCGCCGTGGGTTGCGGCGTGGCCTCAGCCGTCTGTTACTGGTTCATGGGCCTCGCCATGATGTGCTTTTTGCGGCGCGACCCGCAGTACCGCGACCTGCGGCCGCTCTTCGCGCCCTGGCTCGCAAGGCGCAAAAAAAGAGCGGAAGACGCGCCCGCGGGGGAGGGCGCCCATGCCCAAGAGTACGGCCCGGTCTTTGACTTCCCGCTCATGTTCCGGGCGCTCCGTATCGGCTTCCCGAGCGCGCTGGCGCTGTTTTTCGAGGTTTCGCTCTTCGCCCTGAGCGCCATTTTGCTGGCGCCGCTCGGCACGGTCATGGTGGCCGGAAACCAGATCGCCATGAACTTCAGCGCGCTCATCTTCATGGTGCCGCTCGCCATCGGCATGACCGCCACCATCCGCGTGGGCTATTGCCTCGGCGCGCGCAAGGTGGCGCAGGCCAAACTTTCCGCGCTCACGGCCATGACTTTGAGCGTGGTCTTCGCGCTCCTCATCTGCGCGGGCACCGTGCTCGGGCGCGGGCACATCGTCCACATTTACAGCGAGGACCCGGCGGTGACGGCGCTCGCCATACGCCTTCTGCTCTTCGCGGCGGCCTACCAGATCGTCGACGGGCTCCAGATGGCGGGCATCGGCGTCTTGCGCGGCTACAACGACACGCGCATCATCTCGGTCATCTGTTTCGTGGCCTACTGGATCATCGGGCTGCCGCTCGGCTATGTGCTCGCCCGCACCGACTGGCTCGTGCCGGCCCTGGGCGCCGAAGGCTTCTGGATATGCTACCTGGCGGCGCTCGGCTTCAGCGCCGCGGCGTACTGGCTCAGGGTGCGCTATCTGCACTCCCTGCCGCCGGAAAAGGTGCTCGCCCGGGTGCGGAGGTAGGGCCGCAAGGGTATGTGGACTCGGGACGGAGAAAAAGAAGGTTTGTCCCGGTGTTGCAGGAAAAATGCGTGGTTTTGCATCATCTGTGCGCCCTCACGCGCTCTTGAACCTGTTCAGTACCATGGTGAGGAACGCCTGGGCCGCCGGGGAAAAGAGATTCTGCTTTCTCCAGGCAAAATAGAGGGCCACGGGCAAGGCGGGCTTGCAGGGGCGAAAGCAGATTTCGGGGTCATTGCTCACATTGATGAGCCTGTCGAGGCCCAAGGCGATACCGAGGCCTTTGCGCACCAGTATTGAAGCATTGTAGAGCAGGTTATAGGTGGCGGCGATGTTCAGCTCTGAAAATTCCCTCCGCATCCATTTCGAGATGTGCCATTCCATGTAAGACTGCTTGGAAATGATGATCGGCTCGTGCCACAGGTCTTCGGGAGTGATGGCTTCTCGCAAGGCAAGGGGACTTTCCTTGCGCATCAGCGCGCCCCACATGTCGACTTCGGGCAGCCGGATAGACTCATAGGCCGACACCCGGGCAGGCTCGATGAAGAGCCCGAAATCGAGCAGCCCGTTGTTCAGGCGTTCTGAAACTTCATCTCCGTCGCCGCTGAACACATGGAAGCGCACGCGCGGCGAAAGCTCGCGCAGTTTTTTCATGACTTCCGCAACCATCCCCAGGACCCAGCTTTCCCCGCTGCCGAGATAAATATCCCCGGAAAGCTCGTTTTCGGGCTGCCGGAATTCGCACTGCGTCTTGTTCACCAGTTCCAAAATCTCTTCCGCGCGTTTTTTGAGGCGCACGCCAGCTGCGGTCAGGGCCAGCCTTCTGCCGCCGCGCTCGAAGAGCAGGGCCCCGAGCTCCGCCTCAAGGGCCGCGAGCTGCCGCGAGAGGGTGGGCTGCGTCAGGTTCAGGAAGTCCGCCGCAGCGGTCATGTTCGCCATGCGCGCGAGCACGAGGAAGTTATGCAAAATCTTTATTTCCATAGCGATTATCCATGTATTTTTTGTATATATTAGCATAAAAAATAAGTATTGTACATAGCTCGCAGGAATGGCTATTTCGATACCCATCGCGTTCCACGCATTGCGCACCGATTCGCGCGGCCCTCCACCGCAGAAATCCAACCAACGGGCAAAAGCCATGAAATTTTGCAGCAAAATGTTTCCCCTCGTCCTTGCATCGCTCTTCTTTCTGTCAGCCCCCTGCGGTGCGGCAGATGGCGCAGAGAGTGCGCCGGCTCCGGGGCATGCGGTGAGGATACTCTTCGAGGGCGGCGAGGCCGTGGCGACTCTTCTTGACAACCCTCTTGCGGCGGCATTTTTGCGGCTGCTGCCGAGGGAAGTGGAAGGCAGCGACTTTGCCTGGGCAGAAAAGATCTTTTACCTCCCGGAAAAACTGCCCGTCCGCGGCACGGCCAACGCCGACGCACAAAAGGGCGACTTCTGCTATTACGCGCCGTGGGGAAATATGGCCATATTTTACAAGGGCTACGGCCACGGAAAGAACCTTTATGTCGTGGGAAGCCTCGCCTCGGGAAAAGAAAAGCTCGCTGGCATGAAGCGGGATTTCAAGGCCCGCATCGAAGTTCTGGAGGCAGGGAAGAGCAAGAATTAAGGCGCATTAGCAGCGGCATTTTATTTTTTTCTCCAAACCAAAGAGAACTGAATATTTTTTCATACGTCAAAACTGTGGTAACACTGTTTTGCAGGAAGATACAAGGCTTCTGGATAGGGTGCCTTCAAAAAAGAAGGAGGGAGATATGAAGAAGTTGGGGCGTCTTTTGCTTTGCGTTGCGGCGCTATCCATGCCGCTGGCCGCTTCACAGGCACATGGAGGAGACACAGCCATGGAAAAAATCAATATCGGGAAAAAACTGGCCCTCTACCCCAGCGTCGTGACCGTGGTGGGCGCCGAAGTCAAGGGCAAGGTCAACTGGCTCACTGTGGCCCACACCGGCACCATAGGGCACAACATGATCATGGTCAGCATGAGCCAGTCGCACTACACGAACCAGGGCATCATCGAGAGCGGCAAGCTGTCGCTCAACCTTGTGGAAAGGGACATGCTCCCCCAGGTCGACTATGTGGGCACGGTGAGCGGGGCCAACGCCGACAAGTCGGGGGTTTTTGCCTATCACATGGGGGAGAACGGATCGCCCATCATTGATG
>CAMWVJ010000006.1 GCA_947177645.1 uncultured Desulfovibrio sp. | reverse complement strand
AAGCAGCTCTTCCGGCGCTGCGGCCTCGAGGACTATATCGGCTCGGGCCACGAGATACAGGACTGGAGCCTCCCCCAGTGGCAGCACATCCTCGACACGCTGGCCGCAAAACTTCCGCACGGCATCTACCCGCTGGCCCTGTTCGCCAAGAACAACGACGGCGACACGCACATCCTCACCTATTTGCGGGCATTCGGGGGCACCATCTTCGACAGCGAGGGCAATTTTGACTTTCAGGCGCCCGAGACGGTGAAGGCGCTGGCGTGGCTTCAGGAGGGCGTGCGCCGCGGGTGGTTCCCGCCGCATCCCGAAAACCTGGAGATGAAGGACTGCGCCGCGCTCTTCGCCAACGGGCAGCTCGCCATCTTCATGTTCAGCAACGTCAACCGGGCGCTCGCCTCGCATCTGGACGAGTACGGTTTCGTGAACTATCCGGGCACGGTGGCCACGGCCTTTTACATCGGCTTCGCCGTGTTCGACAACGGCGACCCGGCCCGGGTAAAGGCGGCCAAGGATTTTCTGGCCTATCTCTACAGCCATGACGAATGGCGCGACCTCTCGGCGGGCAATATCCCGGCAAGCAAGCGCAGCCTCGCCCGCTACCGCGACCGCATCGCCCTGATCGACGAATTTGAGCGCAATGCCGTGAACGTGGTCAATTTCACCAACAAAAGCCCCAACTGGCAGGGCCGGCGCGACTCGTTCCGCAGCGTGTTCTGGCCCAATATCAACAGGTTGCTGGCGCTCAAAATCACGCCGGAACAATGCGCCGCCGCCCTCGACCGCGCCTGCAACGCCGCGCTGGAACGGGGGCGCAAGGAGCAGCGGCTGCACCCGTAGGCGCTCCCCTGCACTCACGCAGGTGCTGTGGCGAAGCGGGCCGCGCAATAATGGCGCCCGGGAGCGGCCGTGACGCCGGCGGGGATGCGGGAATGGGCGCGCCAAAGCAAGCACGCATCGAAATGTTTGATGTGGTACGGAGCACCGCGCCGCTGGAAGGCTACGATGAACACGATGTCCTGCAAAAAATCCCTGCGGGGTGTGAGGGGACAGTGGTTGAAGTATATGGCGGGGATGAAGCCTTTGAGGTGGACTTCGAACTTTTCACTCTCCCCGCAAACCCCAAGTCCTTTAGGTTCGTCACACTGACGGTGGACGCGAACCAGTGCGAACTCGTCTGTATGGCCCCGCGCAACACAGAGGGGCACAACTGATCCCACCTCGGCCACGCAATCCCCTGAGCCCCGTCACTCCTGCCCGAGCAGGCGCGCCAGCGTCCCGAACAGGATGTTGAAGTCAATGGGCTTGGCGATGTGGCCATTCATGCCGCGGCGCAGGGCCTCCTGCTTGTCTTCCTCGAAGGAATTGGCCGTCATGGCGATGATGGGCACCGAGGCCCGGGCCGGGTCCTCCAGGGCGCGAATGGCCTGGGTGGCGCCATAGCCGTCCAGCACGGGCATCTGCACGTCCATGAGCACCACGTCATACGTTCCCGCCGGGGCGGCCGCCAGCATTTCCACGGCCTCGCGGCCGTTGGCGGCCACGTCCACCGTATAGCCGGCGTCCGTCAGGAACTCCACGGCGATCTCCTGGTTCATGGGATTGTCTTCGGCGAGCAAAAGGCGCCCCGGCCGCGGCGCGCGCGGCACCGCATGGGCCCCGTCCCCGCCGCCGGCCGCCCTCGCCGCCTCGAGCAGGGCGCGCACATCCCCCCAGAACACGGGCTTGCCGAGCCACGCGTCCACGCCTTCTTCCGGCGTGTCGGGCATGTCCGGGTGCACACCGGCCCAGTTGTCGCGCATGAGCGCCGTGAAGGGCCGCGCCTCGCCGCTGCCCGCGGCCATGCGCCGCGCGAGCTCAGCCGCGCCGCCCGGAAAATGGCTGCTCACAAGGCACAGGTCATAGCCGCCGGGGCTTTCCAGAAGCGCCAGCGCCTCGGCCTCGGTGGTGGCGAGATGCGCCTCCACGCCGCGGTCAGGCAGCATGCGCAGGAAGCGCGCGCCGTCCGCCGGGTCGGGCTCGGCCACGAGCACGCGCGCCGTGGCGCCACCCGGGAGCCCGTGCTCCGCCGCATCCTCCGGCAGACGGAAGCTGACGCGGAACACGAATTCCGTGCCCACGCCAAGGGCGCTCGTGACCTCGATGTGGCCGCCCATCATGTCCACGAGGTTTTTCGTTATGGCCATGCCGAGGCCCGTGCCCTCGGTGCCGGCCACGGTGGAGGTCTGCGCGCGCTCGAAGGGTTCGAAGATGCGCGCGAGAAAGTCCTCGCTCATGCCGATGCCGTTGTCGCGGATGCGGAACTCATAGGCCGCGCGCCCCGGTTCCGGGCACTCCGTCTCGCGCACGATCATGCCGATGGCGCCGCCGCGCCCCGTATACTTGACCGAGTTGCTGAGCAGGTTGAGCAAAATCTGGTTCAGGCGCAATTTGTCGCAAAGCACGCGCTCGTCGCGCAGGCCCTCCACCTCGAGGGTGAGGCTCTGCTCTCTGGCGCTGGCCGTGGGCTGCACGATGTTCCAGATCTCGCGCAGGATGACGGGCAGCTCCTGCGGCTTTTCCTCCAGCTCGATCTTGCCGCTCTCGATATAGCTCATGTCGAGGATGTCGTTGATCAGGCTGATGAGGTGGTTGCCCGAGGCGAGGATCTTCTGCAGATAGCCCTCCACCTGGCCGCGCCGCCCGAGATGGGTGAGCGCCAGCGACGTATAGCCCACCACGGCGTTCATGGGCGTGCGGATGTCATGCGACATGTTGGAGAGGAAGAGGCTCTTGGCGCGGCTCGCTTTCTTGGCCTGTTTCAGCGCTTCGGCGAGCTGGCTTTTCTGCTCCATCTCGCGGCGGGTGCGAGCATCCACGCTCAGCAGGCCCACCACCACGCCGAAGTCCTCGTCGGGCGCGCCCACGCGCACGGCCTTGAGCTGGAAATAGAGGATGTCCCCGCCATTGAGCGCCCGGTAATTGTGGTAGACGGTCTCCCGCTCGGCCAGGGCCGCGCGCAAGGCCGCGGGCGAACAGCTTTGGCGCAGGGCCTCGCGGTCGTCCGGGTGCACGCAGGTGCGGACATAGGTCTCCACCTTTTCCATGAAGGGCGCGTCGCCGGCGAAGATCTCGCCGAGCCGCTTGTCCGGGGCGCCGGCGAGCTGGAGCACGCGGCCGTCGTCCGAGCCGGCGTCGAGCACGCACACGAGCTGGTAATCCGCGCTCAGCGCACGCACGAGGCGGCGCTGGCGGCGTTCCTTCTCGTGCTGCTCGCGCTCCTCGGCCAGTTTTTGCGCCGTGCAGTCGAGAAGGAAGCGCTGGCAGACGAGCTCGCCGTCCTTCTCCACCAGGCGTGCGCTGCCCATGATGTGCACGGTGCGGCCGTCCCGGTGCAGGACGCGGTATTCGTAATTGGTGCTGTCGCCCGCGTTTTTGAGCTGGCCGATGGCCGCGCGCAGCTTGTCCTTGTCCTCCTCGGCCACGGTGCTCGCCACCATCTGGAAGCCGTGGGATTGCAGGTCCTCGCGGGAGCTGAAGTCCAGAAGCTCGAGGGCCGCGCGGTTGATGCTGATGACGCGGCCGCCGTCCAGCGAGTGGCAGAGGATACCGCAGTCCATGCTGGTGAACAGGGCCTCGAGGGCCGCGTTGTCCTGCAGGATGCGCTCCTGGTAGCGGCGCTCGCGGGTCACGTCCACGGCGATGCCCATGGTGCCCATGACCGAGCCGTCCACATTGACGAGGGGCGACTTGTAGACCGTGAGCAGCCGCTCGCCCGCGCCCGTGCGGATGGCCTCCTCGGAGACGTGGATGCCGCCCTCTGCCATGACGATGCGCTCGGACTCGACGCAGGCAGGGTCGTCGCGCTCCACGTCCCACACGGCGGCATGTCCGCGCCCCTCTATCTGCGCCCTGGTCTTGCCCGCGGCGCGGCAGAAGCTGGTGTTGACGCGCTCGTGCAGGCCGTCCTTCGTCTTGAACCAGATCATGTGCGGACTCGTCTCGAGCACGGCCTCGAGGAACTGCCGCGCCTGCCAGAGATCCTTGCCCTCTTTGAAGCGCTCCTGCCAGCGGCCGAAGCGGAAGCGCAGCTCGGCTTCGTCCATGGGCAGGCGCCAGATGTCCGCGGCGCGCCCAAGTACGGCGGGGGGCACGTCCGCCCCGCAGGGCGCCAGCACGATGAACTCGGCGGCCGGCTGTTCCCGGCCAAGGGCGAGCACGGCCTCCCAGTGGGGCGCCGTGTCTGCCCCGTCCGGGCTCGTGAGGATGACATCGGCCCCGGCGACGGACTCAAGGAAAATTTCGTGCGAAAAGCCGGGCAGCGGCGCAAGGGCCTCGGCCACGCGGACGACAGGCTCCGGGCAGCCCGCAAGACAGATCCTGATGGTGCAGCTATACATGGAGGCGCTTCCCCGGCTCCGTGCCCCTGGGCCTTGCCCGTGTGGCCACTGCGGGCCTTGGCCCCGCGGCTCTCGGGCGCTCCCGGCGCGGGCCTTGAAAAAGGCGCGATACAACGCGGCAGGTGCGGAAAATCGTACCCTTGGCTATACGGCGATTTGCCCGCTTTTACAAGCCCGGCGCGCTTCGGGCGCGAAAAAACCGCCCCCTCCCCTGCGCTGGTGGGGAGAGGGCGGCCGGGGCCCGAGGGAGGTGTGGGCCCGATCTTGAAAAGTGTGTTGGCGATCTAGGGGGCGCCGTGCCCGCTCTCGCCTTCGCAGGCCCGCCAGCGGGCGTCAAGCTCGCCGGCCAGAGCCTCGGCCAGCTGTCGCCCGCGCACGCCGTGCACGGCGAACACCGCCCACGGGAGGCTCGCGCAGCTTGCCTGCGCCGCGCGGAACACGCCTGCAAAGGCGGCGTCGCGCCGGGCCTCGTCCTCTATCTGCACGGCCGCGGCACAGGCCGCATCCAGCCGGCCCCGGGCCGTCGCCTCGGCCGCCACCGCGCCAAGGCGCTCCGCCTTGACTTCCGGGGCCACGAAGCCGCTGGCCGCGCTCACGATGCGCTCTTTCCAGGGGCGCCCCCCGGACGTATCAAGGTCGATGGCGAGCGCCCGGGCCTTGTCCACCAGCGCCTGCGGCAGCTCTGGCGGCGGGGCAGGGGGCGTGCGCAGGAGCGCGCCCAGCGCCACCATGATGCCAATCGCCCCGCAAAAGAGCAGGGGCACCTTCCAGCCGGTCGCCTTTTGCCGTGCGCCCATCGTGTGCTCCGGGTTCCGGGTCTTGAATACCCGAGCCGCATGCACCGGGGCAAGAAAAAGCCCGTTCGCGCGGCCAGATTTTTATTGAAAAATCATTGAAAATTTTAGAAGGGTCCCCACCTGCCCGTGCCGGTCGGGGCATGGCCGGCTGCTGCCCGCTCACCGGGTGCCCCGGGCGGCCGTATCCATTGTGTGCCAGCGGCCCGGCGTTGCAGCCGCAGGGCCGAAGCCCGGGCGGAACAGCCGCCAACGGCCTGGCACCCCCGAAGCCGGCTCCTGGCAGTTCCGCTGTTGTTGCGGAAACGGGCCGGAACAGGCAAAACGCCACCAGCAGGCCCGGCCCTGGCGCACCGCACCCTTTATTTGGCCCGGAGGAGCTTGATGAGCACTTTTGCCATTTCAGGGGTTTCTGCCATATGGCCGTCAGGATGGGAATACACCCAGGTGGTAAACGATGAATCGGGAATATGGTGGATACCCTCCGGGAGTTCCGGCTTTGGGGTGGAGAGCGCTGCGCTGAAAAATGGCAGAAAATGGTCTTGATAATGATGGGTATCCAAGACATTTTGAACCATAAAGACAGTATTGTTGGAAAAATTTTTAATATTTGCGACAGTACTCAGGCGACTGTTGAAAGTATTAGTAATTTCTTCATCTGAAAGTCCCTTGAATCCAATTCTATATAGCATACTGTGATGTTCATATTTAGATATATCTGTTTGCGCGTTGACTGCAACGGCTGTTGACAAGGGGAAATACTTTGCAAATTGCATCGCAATAAATCCCCCCGCAGACGAGCCCCAAAAAAATAAATTTCTGTAATTGATGTGTAATATTTCACAAAAAATTTTGATTACTTTGCTGAAGCATACCGTGGCATCTTCCTCCCGGGTTCCCACAAACCAGCCGGCACCAAGACGCGGGTCAAGCCTGAAGGTGGGATCAGACACGACGAGGACATTTCCCGGAAATTTCCCTTGCGCCGCCCATTTCCACCGATAAAAGTGCGGGACTGGAGTTTTGCCGGGGATAATGGCGCTCGGGCAGAGGACAAACAAGTTTTTACTGCGGGCCGGGAAAAAGATGAAATCAAAAACCAGGCTCTTGCTCCGGCCCTGAAATGCCGTTATGGCCAACTCTTTTGAAGCGGCGAGCACCTCTTTTTCAAAATCCCGGACATCCCTCGGGGAATCGAAGCGATACCCTCTCTCCGGCGGAAAATACTGATACTCATAGGTAGAAATAACTACTTCATCATTTTTCTGGGTATAGGTCTTGGCCTGATAGATTCCAGGGGATGGAACTTCATAGATAATTTGATTATTTTTTACCCGCCCCTCAACCTGTATTTCATCATAACGGCTCACGGTATAGAGAATCGGAGCATCGCCTGAATTTGTATTTTCAACAGTATATGCCAATATTTCTTTCATGATACCTTCATGCCCAAGAGAAGTTCCCGGTGCTGGAACGCACTGTCATGAGCAGCCCCGTGCACTGCCATGGCCATGCACCTGTGCCCGTTTTCCTTGAGTAGTGCTGCCATGGGCATGCCTTCGCACGGAACAGGCGTGCATGTCCGCATTTACCGCCCCAAGCGCCTGCCGCTCTTGTGGCTCGGCGCCCCCTCAGGGCAAGGCGCGCCCGTGGAGGCGCGGGGCACGAGCTCGGGGCGGATATGGCGGCGCACGGCCACCTCGGTGGCCTCGCTCTCGCCGGCCATCTTGCGGTAGAGCAGGCGGAAGGCCTCCTGCGCGTTCTGCGCCATGGAGTGCTCCACGCTCGTGAGGCTCACGCCCACGAGGTCGGAGGGGAAGTCATTGTCCAGCCCACAAACGCTGCAATCCCCGGGCACGGAAAGGCCCGCGGCCGCCAGCGCGTCCAGCGCGCCATAGGCCATCATGTCGTTGATGGCCACGATGGCCGTGAAGGGCTCTTGCGCCTCCTCGAGCACGGCGGCCGTGATCTTGCGGCCGAGGTGCCGCTCGAGCAGGATATTGTCCCTCGCCTGGGCGTGGCTCGCAAAGCTCGTGAAGAGCGAGACCTTGCCCCCGGGGCAAAGCTCGGCCCAGGCGTCGCGCAGGCCCTCGAAGCGCCTGACGCGCACCGGGAAGGCCGGGGTGAGCGGGGTGGAGATGCAGACGATGCGTGTATGCCCGAGCCCGGCCAGGTGGCGCGCGGCCAGCGCCCCGGCCTCGCGGTTGTGCAGCTCCACGAAGTCGGCCGCGCTCTCGCCCTCGCGGTCGGCCATGATGACCATGGGGAGCTGCCGGGCGATGCGCCGCACCAGCGGCCGCGACTGCGGCATCATGGCGAAGATCACCCCGCCCACGTCGGACTCGGCCATGACGCGCAGAAGGCGCGCCTCCTCGGACGCATTGCCGTAGGTGGTATAGACGAGGACATTGCACTCCATGCCCGCGGCCTCGCTCTGGAGCGCCTGGACCACGGTGGAGTAATAGTAGTTGCGGATGAAGGGGCAGACCACCATGACGGTGCGCCGCGCGAAAAGCGCCCCCCGGCGGCGGGCGGCCGTATAGCCCAGCTCCTCGGCGGCGGCGCGCACGAGGCGCACGGTCTCCTCCGCAAAGGAGACATCCGGGCGCCGCGACAAGATCATGGAGACCGTGGCCTGCGAAAGCCCGGTCTTGCGGCTCACGTCCGCCAGTGTCACGCGCCGGCTCATGCTTCGGCCATCGACAACGCGTTAATCCTGCTCAAGGCCGTACTTGCGCAGCTTGTTGTGCAGGGTGGCCCGGGTGATGCCGAGGCGCCGGGCGGCCTCGCTCTTGTTGTCGCCGGTCTGGCGCAGGGTGTCCTCGATGGCAAGGCGCTCCACGTCCTCGAGGGCCATGCCGGCAAGGGAGATGGCGTCCTGCGGCTCCGGGGCCTCGACGGGCTCGGGCGCGTGGGCCACGGTGTCCGGCAGCTCCGCCGGGGTCACGAGGTCGCCGCAGCAGAGGATGACCGCGCGCTCCACGGCGTTCTCCAGCTCGCGCACATTGCCGGGCCATTGGTAGCGGCGCATGCTGTCCAGCGCCTGCGGCGAAAAGCCCTTGATGCTCTTGCGGTTGCGCTCGGCGAAGCGCTGGAGGAAATAGGCCGCCAAAAGCGGGATGTCGTCCCCGCGCTGGCGGAGCGCCGGCACCTCGATGGAGATGACATTGAGGCGGAAGAAGAGGTCTTCGCGGAAGCGCTTTTCCTGCGCCTCGCGCAGGAGGTTGCGGTTGGTGGCCGCAATGACGCGCACATCCACGGTGATGGGCACGTCCGAGCCCACCCGCTGGATCTCGCCCTGCTGGAGCGCCCGCAACAGCTTCGCCTGGAGCTGGAGCGGCATCTCGCCGATCTCGTCCAGGAAGAGCGTGCCGCCGTTGGCCTGCACGAAGCGGCCCTCGCGGCGGCGGTCGGCGCCGGTGAAGGCGCCCTTTTCATGGCCGAAAAGTTCCGACTCCAGCAGGGTCTCGGTGAGAGCCGCGCAGTTCACGGTGACGAGCGGCTTGTCCGCCCGGGCGCTGGAGGAATGCAGGGCGCGCGCCACAAGCTCCTTGCCCGTGCCGGACTCGCCCGTGATGAGCACGGTTGCCTCGGTGGGTGCCACGGTCTCGATGAAGCTCAGCATGCGCTTGAGCGCGTCGCTCCTGCCGACGATGTCCTGGCTCGATGCGGACTCGGTGAGCTGCCGCCGGAGCTCGCGGTTCTCCACGCTGTGCTGCGAACGCTCGATGGCCTGATCCAGCGTTTCGTGCAAGAGGTCGAAATCGAGCGGCTTGACGAGATAGTCGTACGCGCCGATGCGCAGGGCGTCCACCGCGGTCTCCACCGAGGAAAACGCGGTCATGAGCACCACGGGGAGCGCCGGATTGTACTCCAGCATAGCCTTGAGCGCGTGGATGCCGTCCATGCGCGCCATGCGCACGTCCGAGAGCACGGCGTCGAAGGCGCGCTCGCGCACGAGGTCCACGGCCTCGTCGCCGTCCGTGGCCTCTTCCACGGTGAAACCCCAAGAACGCAGCATGGTTCGGAGCATGCTGCGGTGGGCGTCGTCATCATCGACCACAAGTATGGAGCTTGCCAAGCCTTCCTCCTTCTGCCGCGTTGCGGGACATATCCTTAAAAAGAACCGCGCCGCCACCTAGCGGCCGCTCACATGTTCCTCTTCCGGGGCCAGCGGCAGCCAGATGCGGAAGATGGTCTCGCCGGGCTTGCCCTTGGCGCCGTTTTTGCCCGGCTTCGCCTCGCGCGAGGAAACCGTGATCCTGCCGCCGTGCGCCGTGACGAGCTTGTGCACCAGCGGCAGCCCCAGGCCCGTGCCGCTGCCCTTGGTGGTGAAATACGTGTCGAAGATATGGTCCAGCGTGTCCGGCGACATGCCCGTGCCCGTGTCGCGCACCATGAGACAGACGCTGTTTTTCGCGCGGGCGATGGCGATGGTCAGCGTGCCGCCGTCGGGCATGGCGTCCAGCGCGTTGAGGCAGAGGTTGAGCAGGGCCTGCCCCAGACGCTCCATATCCACATAGACCTTGGGCACCCGGCGCGAGGTGCGGCAGACGATCTCCACATGGCGCTCGGCCGCTGTCTGGCGGATGAGGCGCAGCACATGGGTCACGATGGCGCCGAGGTCCACCGAGCCCGGCTTCACGTAGCTCGGCCGGGAGAGCCCGAGCAGGTCGGTGATGACGCGGTTGAGGCGGTTCACCTCGCGCACCATGATGGAGGCGGCCTCCCGCTCCTCGCTGCCCTCGCTGAAGCGCTGGCGAAAATAGGTGGCGTAGCCCTTGATGGAGCTTAGGGGGTTGCGCACCTCGTGCGCCACGCCGGCCGCCATGGTGCCGATGGCCGCGAGCTTTTCGCGGCGGCGCACTTCCTCCTCAAGCTCGTGCACCTTGCCCTCGGCGCGGTACTGGCGCCGGCGCGACTCGCTGGCGCGCTGCGCGAAGCTCACGTCCAAAAGGCAGAGCAGGCCCATGAGAAAGGTGACGACGCCGAGCGCCGTGGCATAGCTGCGGTTCTGGCTGCGCGTGATCTCAAAGGGGGCCACGTCCAGCCCGAGAAAGATGGTGGGCAGCGGCAGGTCGGCCGGCCAGTTCTCCCGCCCGAGCAGGAAATGGCGGTAGACCACGAAGACGCGCCGCCCCTCCATGCGCACCATGGTCCAGTGGATCTCGTCCGTGGGGTCGAGCGCGGCCATGCGGTCTTCGTCCATGTCCGCGTTCTGCATGCGCAGGGTCTCGCCGAGGCGCGTGCGCTCGCTGTGGGCCACGATGGTGCCGTCCGGCATGGTCACGGCAACAAACTCGATGTCCGGGCTGCGCGCCATCTCCTCCAGCAGCACCTGGAGGCGCACGGCCGACTCGCCACGAAGCCCCGTGCGCAGCGAGCTTTCAAAGGCCATGATGAGCGAGGAACCCTTTTCGGCGAGCAGATCGGCCATGCCCTCCTCGCTGCGCAGGATGGAGAGATAGGTCACGAGGGCCACGGCAAAGATGAGGATGAGCGCGGCGCTGCCGAGCATCCAGCCGATAGGCATGCCGAGGGCCGGATTGCGCGGGCGGGCGCCGCCCACCACCAGGCGGGCCGTGCCCTTGCCGCCCTTGCCGTCCTTTCCGCCTTTGCGGCCGGACGTGACGGACGGCGCGGACGCCTCCGGCGCCCCGGGTGACGCCGCTGTGGCGGCCCAGGCATCCCTGAGACGGCCCTCGCCCGGCGTGCCGGGCGCTGCCTCTTGCTCTCCATTCATGTGTAGAGTATAGCCGGGCGGCCGCCGCCTGTCATCTCCCGGCGGCACCCCTTTTAACGGAGTTTTTCGCACATTTCTTGCATATCACTTCCTCAATGGTGCCGGACTGCCCGGCTCAGGACTCCGTTTTTCTGTCCCTTTACAACGCCCCTTTTGCCGTATCTTGTGCATACGCCCTGAAGAATACCGCCATGCCCAAACTCTCCTGTAGTCTCTTGCTCGCGGCCGCCCTGCTGGCCCCGGGCGCCGTGTCCGACGAGGCCGCGGCCCGCGGCGCCGCGCCGGCGCGCCACGCCCTCCAGAGCGAAACCGACCAGCATGACCTCTCCCCGGAACGCGAGGCCCATTACACGCGCTCGGTGCGCCAGTGGCTCGAAACCCTGCCCGAAGGCCAGCGGGAACAGGCGCTGAAGATCCTTCAAGAGGCCCATCCCGATGTCCACGCCCTGCGCGTGCGCATCCGTGAAAAAAAGGCCGAGCTGGAGAGCCTGCGCTTCGACAGCTCGACACCGCCTGACACCCTGCCGCGCATCGGCCTTGAGCTCCAGATGCTGCGCAGCCAGTTGCGCCGGCGCCTGCTCCATATCAGCGAGGTTTTGCGCACCGAGGTCGGCGTGCCCATGGGGCCGCTCGGCGAGGAAGGCTTCTGGCTCAACCCCCTGACCGACGACCGCCCCATTCTGCCGCACAAGGGCTCGGGCCTCGCCACGCCCGTGGCCGCGCCGGGCCGGAGCTAGCCGGCCACACGCCGCGCGTTCTCCCGCACACCTTTTTCCGCCAGGGCGCCCCAAACGGGGCGCCCTGCTTTTTGGCGCGCCCGCTCCTCTTATTATATTAATGCTCAATCCTCCCCCGGCCGGTCATGGCCGGAGACCTCCACGCCCCCCTGCGCACTTTCTGGACACCTGGATGATATTTTTACAGCCCCTCTGAACAGATGTAAAAAAAGCATACATGCGCGCGTGGGGTTGCCCCGCCTGCGGAGAGCATGAAAATAAAATATCCATATATACCATATAGTTATCGCATAAAACACATGTTGGCACGCGGGTTGCTATAAGAAAGGGCAAGAGCGCACCGGAAAGGGGCGCTGGAAAAACCGAAGAGAGCTTGAAAGAAACCCAAGGTTCTGCAAAGGCCAAGGGCCAGGAACCTGGAAAAGATATACAGCGGATGGCGGAGCATGGGCCCGCATCCCCCCAACCCTCTTTGACTCCGCCACCGGCGGTCAACATATAGGCAGACCAGCGAGGCGCGCATGAAGCAAATTTCCGCAGCGTCCTGAGCCCCCATCAGGGACGCGGCGATTTTACCCCCCAACCGTCCGCCCGTACGGAGCACTCGCTGAACCCCGATCAGCACATCCTGGGTCTGATGCACCTCTGACGCGGC
>CAMWVJ010000005.1 GCA_947177645.1 uncultured Desulfovibrio sp. | reverse complement strand
TTTACGGCGAGAAGGCGCTCTCGCGCTACAAGATGCGCACGGCCAAGTCCACCATCACGGCGCAGGTCACGAGCAACGAAAAGGAAAAGTGGTTCTCGCTCGACATCACCGTGGATTACGAGGGCCAGTCCCTGCCGCTGGAAAAGATCTGGAAGGCCTGGGCGCGCGGCAAGCGCTATGTGCAGTTGAAGGACGGCTCGTATACGAGCCTGCCCGAGGCGTGGCTCGAAAAGCTCTCGCACAAGCTCACGGCCTTGGGACTCGACCCGAGCAAGCCGCCGCAGCAGAAGTTCAAGCAGTTCGAGGCCCCGGTTCTCGACAGCCTGCTCGAAGACCTGCCCGGCGCCACCACGGATTCGTTCTGGAACAAGCTCAGGGAGAAAATCCGCTCCTTCCGAGAGGTCAGGCCCATCGCGCCGCCCAAGGGGCTGAACGCCTCCCTGCGCGGCTACCAGACGCAGGGTCTTTCCTATCTCAACTTCCTTTCGGAATACGGCTTCGGCGGCATCCTCGCGGACGAGATGGGCCTCGGCAAGACCGTGCAGACGCTGGCTTTCATCCAATATATGGTGGAGAGCCATCCCAAGGGTCCCAACCTCATCGTGGTGCCCACCTCGGTGCTGCCCAACTGGGAGCGCGAGGCGGAAAAATTCGTGCCCAAGCTCAGGCGGCTCATCATCTACGGCACGCGCCGCGAGGGGATGTTCAAGCATATCGAGAGCTCTGACCTCATCATCACCACCTATGCCCTCTTGCGCCGCGACCTTGAGGAGATCGAGAAGCACGAGTTCAACACGGTCATCCTGGACGAGGCGCAGAACATCAAGAACCCCAACACCATCACGGCCCGCGCCGTGCGCCGCATCAACGCCCGCATGCGCCTCTGCCTCTCGGGCAGCCCCATCGAGAACAACCGCTTTGAGCTGTGGTCGCTCTTCGAGTTCCTGATGCCCGGTTTTCTCGGCTCGCAGCCCGCGTTCCAGCGCGGCATCGTCAAGCCCATCAAGGATGGCGACGCCGAAACCCTCGATTACCTGCGCACACGCGTCCGGCCCTTCATCCTCCGGCGCACCAAGGCCGAAGTCGCCAAGGACCTGCCCCCCAAGGTGGAAAGCGTCACCTGCTGCGCGCTGGAAGAGGCCCAGGCCGAGCTTTATTCCGCGCTCGCGCGCAAGCTGCGCGCCCAGGTGCTCGCCGACGTGGACGAAAAGGGCCTCGCCAAGAGCCAGATGTCCATCCTCGACGCCCTGCTCAAGCTCCGGCAGATCTGCTGCCACCCGCGCCTGCTCAAGATGGACCTGCCGGGCTTTTCCAACAACCTGCCCTCGGGCAAGTTCGACGCCTTCAAGGACATGGTGACGGAAATCGTGGAGGGCGGCCACAAGGTGCTCGTCTTTTCCCAGTTCGTGCAGATGCTGCACATCATCCGGCAATGGCTGGAATTTTCGCAGATGCCCTTCTGCTATCTCGATGGCGCCAGCAAGGACCGCTTCGAGCAGGTGGACAGGTTCAACAACAGCCCGGACATCCCCATCTTCCTCATCTCGCTCAAGGCGGGCGGCACGGGCCTCAACCTCACCTCGGCGGATTATGTCATCCACTATGACCCTTGGTGGAACCCGGCGGTGGAAAGCCAGGCCACGGACCGCACCCACCGCATCGGCCAGACCAGGCAGGTCTTTTCCTACAAGCTCATCTGCCAGAACACGGTGGAGGAAAAGATCCTCAAGCTCCAGGAGGCCAAGCGCGGCGTGGCCGAGGCCATCATCCCCGGGCAGGACACATGGAAGTCCCTCACGCGCGAAGACCTTGAAATGCTCTTCGACGTGTAGGACCACGAAATTTTGGGGAGTTTCAAAAGAAAAAAGGGCGCGCCGGCTGTTCGGCACGCCCCAAGCAACGCGCGGGAACGCCGCAATCAGGCAAGCGCCTTCACGGCGTCGAGCACGGCGGCATAGTCAGGCTCGTGGGTCATTTCCGGCACGACCTGGCTATAGGTCAGCGTGCCGTCCGGGGCCACCACAAAGACGGCCCGCGCGAGCAGGCGCAATTCCTCGATAAGCACGCCATAGGCGAGCCCGAAGCCCCCCTCCTTGTAATCCGAAAGCGTCTCCACGGCCTTGGCATTGGCCGCGCCGCACCAGCGGGCCTGGGCAAAGGGCAGGTCACGGCTCACGGCCACGATGCGCACCTTGTCGGAAAGTTTGGCGGCCTCGCTGTTGAAGTGCCGCATCTCAAGGTCGCAGACAGGAGTATCCAGCGAGGGCACGCAGGCGAGAACGAGGATCTTGCCGGCAAAATCCTTGAGCGTACGCGGCGTGAGGTCATTGGCCGTCAGGGTGAAGTCCGGCGCGGGCGCGCCGACCTTGGGCTGCTTGCCCATGAGGTGCAGGGGCGTGCCCTGAAAAGTCACGGTATCCATAGATATTCTCCTCTCTGAGGCTTAAAGTTCTTCTTGAAGTTTTTTCGGCAACTCCTTGTCACCGCCTCCGCAAGGCTGCACCAGCGGGCCGGGCATGTCAACTCACGCCCACACGAGCGCGCACCATTCACCATCGATGCTTCGCCGGGCGGCCGGCAGCCCCTGCTCCCGATAGGCGGCTTCCACCGCATCGGCCTGGCTTTCCAAAAGCCCGGAGAGCACGAGACAGCCCCCGTGAGCCCGCGCAGCGGCGATGTTCGGTGCCATTTCCATGAGCGGCCGGGCGAGGATGTTGGCGAGCACAAGGTCGAACTGGCGGCCGGCCACCGCGTCCACGCTGCCGGCGTCTATCTCGAAGTCCGCGGGGTCGATGCCGTTGAGCGCCCGGTTGTCGCGCGCGTTGTCCACCGCCAGCGGGTCGATGTCGAGGCCTACGCCGCCAAGGCCGCTTTTGGCGCAGCCGATGCCAAGGATGCCCGAGCCCGTGCCCAGGTCAAGAAAGGTCTGGCCGGCCTCTACGCGCCCGGCGTCCAGCAGTTCGGAAAGCACGCACAGGCAAAGGGCCGTGGTGGCGTGATGCCCGGTGCCGAAGGCGCTCTTGGGCTCGATGAGGATGGGGATGCTGCCCGGAAATTCCCCCGTGCCGGCGAGCCACGGCGGGAGCACCACAAAGCGCGAACCGCACAGGACAGGCGTGAAAAACTGCCGCCACGCCGCGAGCCAGTCCTGCCTTTCCACGCGGGCGAGGCTCGTCGCGGCCTGCGGGGCCATGAGGACCACCTGCTCCCGCAGGCGGCGGAGATGCCCTTCCGATTCGCAATGCACGGTGAAACGCGTTTCGCCGCCGGCAAGGCTTTCCTCCTCCCAGCCGAAGGCCGCGTCGAGCGCGAGCAGGCCGCTCACGCGGTCGAAATCCTCGTCTTCCGCCACGATCTCGAGCCGGAACAGGGCCGGCGTATCCGTTTCAGGCATGTGTGCCTCCTGGTTGCTGCCGGAAGCATGCGTCCTTGCGGCGCCATTGGCAAGGCATTGATTTACGGCCCTGTCCGCTGTAGGCTCGTGCCCCGATGGCCCTACGCGGCCCAAAACGCCAAGGAAAGTCCATGCCCAGCGCTCCCGATACCGCCGGCGCCAGAGAGGCGGCGCCCTCCGTCCCTGCCCCGCAAAACGAGCTCGACGGCCTGCTCGCCAATATTCGCAAAACCTTTGACGCGGACTTTGAGCCGCTTCAAGTGGACGACGGCACGCTGGACGTGCTCACCGTGCGCGACATGCCCCGGCATCTGGACGCCCTGCTGCGGCGCGGCGCCATCCGTGACCCCATGCGCGATTTGCCGCTCTGGGCCAAGGTCTGGCCCGGCTCCTTCGTGCTCGGCCGCTTTCTGCGCACCCAGGAGCCAGAGGGCAAGCGCCTGCTGGAGATCGGCGCGGGCTGCGCCATTTGCAGCATGGTGGCCGCGCGCTACGGCTTTTCGCATATCGTCGCCAGCGACAATGTGGCCGACGCCCTCGCCTTTGCGCGAGCCAATGTGCTGAAAAACCATCTGGAAGACCGCATTGAGGTGCGCCATATGGATGTCACCACGCCCGGGCAGGATGCGCGCTTTCCCGGGGGTTTCGACATCATCGCCGCGTCGGAGCTGCTCTATCTCGATGACCTGCACCGGCCGCTCCTGAAATTTCTCGATCGTCACCTGGCGCCCGGCGGAAAGGCTCTGTTCTGCACGGACCTCGCCCGCGCGAAGCCGCGTTTCACCAAGCTGGCGGCCAAGTCTTTCAACGTGCAGGAGGGCAAAATCGGCGTGAAAACACGCGATGAAGACGGCGCGGAACAGCGCCGCATCTACTCTGTCTGCATCCTGGAGCGGCCATGAAGACGTCCCCCATCGTGCTTGCCGCGTGCCCCAAGGGCTACACGCGCGACCTCGACAAGGCCGTGAGTCCCGCCGTCACGGTGGCGCGGGTGAAAAGCCGCCTCGACGCCGCCGGCCTGGATGTGGTGGCCGGCGCCCGCCGCGTGGATGTGGGGCGGCTCGGTATCCCCGTCTACCTCGGCATTTGCGGCAGCGACGCGCGCGCGGTGATGCCCACGCGCAAGCAGATGGGCAAGGGCTCGTCCGAAGAGCAGGCGCTGGCCTCGGCGCTCATGGAAGTGATGGAGCGCTTCGCCTTTTTCAGCTTCTGGGAGCGGCCGCGGGAGACGTTCACCGGCACCTGGAGCGAGGCCGAGGCGCGCTTCGGGGCCGACCTGCTGCCGCTGGAGGCCATTTTGCGCTCCGTGGGCGACGCCATGCCCCTTGAGCGCGCCAGGCGCATGATGGATCTCGCGGCGTGGGAGTTCCATCCCGCCACGCATCTTGCCAGCGGCCGCACGGTCTGGCTGCCGCTGGACTGGTTCCGCATGCTCGGCGAGTTCAACGGCTCTTCCGCCGGCAACAGTGTGGAAGAATCCCTGCTTCAGGGCCTCTCCGAACTGGTGGAACGCCATGTGTGCTGCATTGCCGACCGCGAGCGCCCCACCCTTCCGACCATCGATCCCGCCAGCTGTGAAGACCCGACCCTGCGCGGCCTCATGGAGGCCTTCGCCCGCGAGGGCATCCGGCTCGTGCTCAAGGACCTGTCGCTCGGCATGCCGCTCCCTACCGTGGGGGCGCTCGCGTGGGACCCTGCAACTTTTCCCGAAAGCTCGGAGATCGTCTTCACGGCGGGCACCGCCTCCTCGCCGGCCAAGGCCGCCATTCGCGCCGTGACCGAAGTGGCGCAGCTGGGGGGCGATTTCTGCACCGGCGCCTGTTACGAGGCATCGGGCCTCCCCAAGTTCACGCAGCTTGCGCAGGCAGAATGGCTGCTCCCGGGGCCGTCCGTCCCGCTGGGGAACCTGCCCTCGGTGGAGGCGCCGGATATCCGCGACGAACTGCTTTCCGCCATCGCCGGCCTCAAGCCCCTTGAGGTGTATGCGGTGGCGACCACGCATCCGGCCCTCGGCATCCCGGCGCATTATACCATCGTTCCCGGCCTCCAGTTCCGCGAACGCGACAGGAACCAGAGCCTCGGCCTTTTCGTGGGCCGCAAGCTCGCGGAGACCTGCGATGCGGAAACAGCGACACGAGGGCTCGCATTGCTCGCCGAGCTCTCGCCAGGGGCGCACTACCTGCCCTTCTTTCAGGGCATGCTCGCTCTGCGCCGGGAGGAGCCGGAACAGGCGCGCGACCTTTTCCTCGCCGCCCTACCGCTGCAACCCGATGCCGAGGCTGCCGGGCTTGCGGCCTTCTATGCCGGCCATGCGGAGACCCTGCGCAGCCGCTGGGCGGAGGCAGTGCCCCTGCTCGAGCAGGCGGTGAGCCTCTGCCCGGAGATGAAGGAATATGGCAACCTGCTCGGCGTGGCGCTCTACAAGACCGGGCGCCATGCCGAAGCGGCCGAAGCCTTCAAGGCCGTGCTCAAGCTGGACAAGGGCTCGGCCATGGACCGCGCCAATCTGGGCATTTGTTACAAGTTCCTGGGCAGAGGGGAAGACGCGCAGCGCGAACTCACGGCCGCGCTGGAACTCGACCCTACGCTGGACTTTGCCCGCGCCCACCTGGCCGAACTGGAGGACGGGGCCGCTGGCGGAGAGAATGATGCCCTTTCGTAGTTACCAGAGCGTCCGCCAGCATCTGGACGCCCTGGGCATGTTCCATATGGAGCTCGGCCTTGAGCGCATCCGGCGCGTGCTTGCGGCGCTCGGGCTGGACGGGCCGCACTTCGCGGTCGTGCAGGTGCGCGGCACCAACGGCAAGGGCTCCACTTCCGCCTTTTTGGCCAGCCTCTGCGCCGCGCATGGCTGCCGCACCGGGCTCTACACTTCGCCGCATTTCGTTTCCCCGGAAGAACGCATCCGCGTGGACGGGCGCCCCAACCCCGGCAAGCTGTGGCCCGCGCCCGCGAGTGCCGTCCTCGAGGCCAGCAAAGGCGAGCACCTTACCTATTTTGAATTTCTCACCGTGCTTGCGCTCCTCCTCTTCCGTGAGGCCGGAGTGGACGTGGCCATCATGGAGGCCGGCCTCGGGGGCCGCAGTGACGCCACCACGGCCATGGCCGCCGATGTGCTTTGCTTCACGCCCATCGCCATGGATCACGCGGCCGTGCTCGGCCCCACTCTTGCGCATATCGCCGGTGACAAGGCGGCGGCGGTGCGCAGCGCGGCCCCGGTGTGCACGGCAAAGCAGTTCCCGCTGGTGGCAGAAGCCCTACGGGCTGCCACAAGCGCGATGGACGCCCCGATGACTGGAGCCTCCCCCCTCCCCAAAGACTGGCAGGCGCGCCTCGGCCTCGCCGGCGCGCACCAGTTGGGCAATGCCGCGCTGGCACTCACGGCCTGGGGGCGCCTCGCCCCGCTCCTCGGTTGCCGCACGGACGATGCCGAAGCACAGGCGCAAGGGCTTGCCCGCGCCTTCCTGCCCGGGCGGCTCCAGCTCCTCCCGCGCACATCGGAGCATCCGGCCCTCCTCCTGGATGGCGCGCACAACCCCCACGGCATGCAGGCCCTGTTGCGGGCTCTTGATGGTGAGGGGGGCGCCCCGGGACTTACATCCTCGCCGCCGGCGGCCATCATCTTTTCCTGCCTGGGCGACAAGGACTGGCGCAGCTCGGCCGGCATGCTCCGGCGCCGCTTTCCCGAAGTACCCGTCTTTATCCCCGCGTTGGAGAATCCCCGCGCCGCTGAGCCGGCCGAAGTGGGCGCCTTCTTTGCCGCCCTTTCGCCCGCGCCGGCCGTGGCGCTGGAGGGCCCGGATGCACTGGGTCAGGCGCTCGCTGCGGCAGCCCGCGTCGCGCCTGAGGACGGCGTAACGCTCATGACCGGCTCGCTCTACCTGCTGGCCGAATTTTTTGGCCGCTATCCCGGCTATCTCGATCCACCTTCTTCCTCACGGGAGTCACAGCCATGAAAAACGAACTCGCCTACACCTCCCCCAATGCCTGGGAGCGCTATGCCAACGCCCGCAAGGACATGCAGGCGCTGGCCGGCCGCTATCTCGACTTCATCAGCCGCTGCAAGACCGAGCGCGAGACCGTCGCCTATGTGCGGGAACGCCTCGCCGAAGCGGGCTATGGAGAGGACTTCGGGGCGCCCCGGGTCATGCGGCCCCTGCGGGGCAAGGCGCTCTTTGCGGCGCGGCGCGGGAGTGCGCCCCTCGAGGACGGCCTCGCCCTCATCGCCGCCCATGCGGACAGCCCGAGGCTCGATTTCAAGCAACATCCGCTGGTGGAGCAGCCCGGCGTCGTGCAGGCGAAAACGCACTATTATGGCGGCATCCGCAAATACCAGTGGCTCGCGAGGCCCCTGGCGCTCCACGGGGTCGTCATCCGGGAGAACGGCGAGCGCGTGGACGTGAGCATCGGTGAAAAACCGGGCGAGCCGGTCTTCTGCATCGCCGACCTTCTGCCGCACCTCGCGCAGAAACAGGCCGGGCAGAAGCTCAGCGAGGCTTTTGAGGCCGAAAAACTGAACATCATCCTCGGCCACGCCCCGGATGGCCCCAAATCCTCCCGCCGAGCCAAGATGGACGACAAGGAGGACAGCCTCAAGGACGCGCTCCTCAGGCTGCTGCACAAAAAATACGGCATCAGCGAAGAAGATCTCATCACGGCCGAGCTTCAGGCCGTGCCCGCCGGGCCGGCCCGCTTCGTGGGCTTTGACCGGGCATTGCTCGGCGGCTATGGGCAGGACGACAGGATCTGCGTGTTCGCGGCGCTCGAGGCCCTGCTCACCGCGGACGCGGCAGCCCCGCGGACCATGGGGGTGATGTTCTGGGACAAGGAGGAGATTGGCTCCGACGGCGCCACGGGCGCGGCCTCCCGCTTTTTCCAGTATTGCGTGGAAGACCTCGCCGCAGCCTGGGCGCCCGGCACATCGGCCTCGCATGTGCTGCTAAACAGCCGCGCCCTCTCGGCCGACGTGCAGGCCGCCCTCGACCCGGATTTTCAGGAGGTTCACGAAAAGCAGAACGCCGCGCTCATCGGGCACGGCCCCTGCTTTTCCAAGTTCACGGGTTCGCGGGGAAAGTATGGCGCGAGCGAGGCGGACGCCGAATTTTTCGGCGAGCTGCGCGGCATCCTCAATGGCCGCAACATCCCGTGGCAGGCGGCGGAGCTCGGCAAGGTGGACTTGGGTGGCGGCGGCACCGTGGCGCTCTTCCTGGCGGCCTACGGCATGCGCGTCATCGATCTTGGGCCCGCGCTCCTCTCCATGCACAGCCCCTTTGAGCTTGCGAGCGCCGCGGATCTTTACGCCACGGTGGCGGCCTACCGCGCCTTTTTTGAAGCCTGAGCGGGCAAGCCCCTTGAGGAAGCGGGCGGCCCCATCCGCCGCTTCCTCCCTTCAGGCGCGGCCGTGTGTGCGCCCGGCCTCGGCGCGCGCTGCTGGGCGTGCGTGCCCGACTCCAGCCGGCGCGCGAGGTGGGGCGGCTCCGGCGCAAGCTCCCCTTCCGCGCGCAGGTGCGCGTCCAGGCTGCGCATGACAGAGGCCGCGTCCGCATGCTGCTCCTCATGGCCCGGGCCGCTCAAAAGCCAGCGCGGGCGCCCATGGAGCACTTTTTGCCGGGATTTCAGGCCTATCTCGCGCATGGCGAGCTCCAGCCGCCATGTCCCTTTCGGCGTGTGCAGAAGGATGGTCCGGCCGGCCGTTTCCATGCGGTAGCCGGGGGGCGAATCGGCCAGGCGCAGCAGGTCTTCCACGGCCGCGCGCATGAGGGCCATGTGCTCGTCCGCCGCGACCTGCTTCTGCTCTTCCTCGAGCTTGTGTTCCCCATCGCGGATGCGCGCGAGAAACTTGCCCCGGTCATCGTCCAGGGTGCTCATGCCGCGCCGCAGGATGCGGAAACAGAAAACGAGCCCCGCCAGCATGACGGCCCCGGCGATGACCCACCACATGAGACTCATGTGCCGGCTCCTGAAAGGCGACGGCCCCAGGCGGCAGCCACTGCCCCCGGGGCCGCACAACTCATGGGCGCCTAGATGCCCTTTGACCGGGCATAGTGGTTGATGAGGCTGCCGTCGAGGAGGATCTGGCGCTCATTCTCCGTCAGCCCGCGCAGGGAAAGCGCCACCTGCTCGGCCCAGGGCTTCTTGCCGGCCTCCACCTCAGTATGCACCAGCGCCGCGAGGATGGTCGACCTGCCCGCGGCGATGGCGGCGCGCACATCGGGCACCATGAGCCAGTCGCCGGGCTTGAGGTCGCGCGCGAGCTCCTTTTCCACCAGGAAGGGCAGGATGCCCCAGTTGATGAGGTTGGAGCGATAGCGCTTGGTGGCGTATTCCACGGCCAGATTCGCCCAGCCGCCGAGCACCTTCTGCGAGGAGGCCGCCTGCTCGCGCGCCGAGCCGTCGCCGGGCTTGAACGCAAAGACGAGCGAGCCGATGCCCACCTGCCTGAGCGGATGCGGGTCGGCCAGCATGGAGGCCACGGCGGGCTGCTCCGTGCAGATGTCAATGAGGCCGCGCACCTTGGCCAGCACCTCGGCGTCATCGGGATTGGCGAGCCGCTTCTTCTCCAGCGCCTGCGCCGCCTTGGCGCGGCCCACATAGCCCGGGTCCTTGCGGGAAAGGGTGAACTCGGCGAGCTTTTGCGGGTTGGAGCGCAGGGAGGACGTTTCTCCCGAGGGGATAAGTTCGTCCGTGGTGGTCACGGGGTCGGTGATGACGCTCGCCACCTCGAGCACGAGATGTTCCGGCAGCGGCGTGAGCTCGGGCCAGTCGGCGATGTTGGGGCCGAAGACGAGCTCCATCTGCGGGTCAGGGTGCCCGAAGCCGTTGTACACGCGGCGCTGGTAGACCTCGGGGTTAAAGTGATACTTGAGGTCTACCTTCAGGTCAGGCGAACTCCAGTCGAGCGAGGTGGCCGGCGTGAGCCGCCCGGCATTGGCCGCGGTGGCGGCGATGGAGCGCGCGTCCATGAGGGCCACGGCCGCGATTTGCCCTTCTCCCGGCTTGGAGCCTTCGCGGTTGGGGAAGTTGCGGGTGGTGTGGCGCAGCGAGAGGCCGCCATGGGCCGGCGTGTCGCCCGCGCCGAAGCAGGGACCGCAGAAGGCCGTCTTGACGTTGGCGCCGAGCGTCATGAGCCTTTCTGTCGCGCCGTTGTTCACCAGCGCCACGGCCTGCGGCACGCTCGCCGGATAGACGGAGAACGTGAAGTGCGGGTTAGGCTCCTTCCAGGTGCCGAGGATGGCCGAAGCGAGGCTGATATTTTCAAAGGTGCCACCCGCGCAGCCGGCGATGATGCCCTGGTCGGCCACGATGGCGCCGTTGCGGATCTTGTCGCGCAGCTTGAGGCCCTTGCCCGCGTCGCCGAAGAGGCGCACGGCCTCCACCTCCACCTCGCCTAGGAGTTCCTCGGCATGGGCGGTCACTTCGGCGATGGTGTGGACGTTGCTCGGGTGGAAGGGCAACGCGATCATGGACTCCACCGCCGCAAGGTCGATGCGCACGAGGCCGTCATAACAGGCCGGCCCCTCAAGGCGCAGTTCCTTGAAGTCGCTGGCGCGCCCGTGCAGGGTGAGCCAGTCGCGCACCTTGGCGTCCGTGGGCCAGATGGAGGAGAGACAGGCCGTTTCCGTGGTCATCACGTCCACGCCGCAGCGGAAATCCACGGAAAGGGCGCCCACGCCCGGGCCCATGAACTCGAGCACCTTGTTCTTGACGAAGCCGTCCTTGAACACGGCGCCGATGAGCGCGAGCGCCACGTCCTGTGGGCCCACGCCCGGGGCGGGCTCGCCCTCGAGCCACACCGCCACCACCTCGGGTTCGGCCACGTCCCACGTTTTGCCGAGGAGCTGCTTCACGAGCTCGGGGCCGCCCTCGCCCACGCCCATGACGCCCAGCGCGCCATAGCGGGTGTGGCTGTCCGAGCCCAGGATCATGCCGCCGCAGCTCGTCATCATCTCGCGCATGTACTGATGGATGACCGCGAGATGCGGGGGCACGAAGATGCCGCCGTACTTCTTGGCGGCGGCGAGGCCGAAGAGGTGGTCGTCCTCATTGATGGTGCCCCCGACCGCGCAGAGGCTGTTGTGGCAGTTGGTGAGCACATAGGGCAGCGGAAATTCCGTGAGGCCCGAGGCGCGGGCGGTCTGGATGATGCCCACATAGGTGATGTCGTGCGAGGCCAGCGCGTCAAAATGCACGTGCACCTGGCCGTCCTTGGGCGCGTCTTTGGCCTGGTGAGCGGCGAGGATGCGCGCCGCCAGCGTGTTGCGGGCGGCCTTGGCAAGGTCGATGCCCTTGGCCTGGGCCTCGGCGGCGCTTTGGAGCTGCCCCTCGTTGATGACGGTTTTTTCTGCGGAAAGGGTGATCATGGTGGGCACTCCTTTGCTTGGGGTGGAGATCGTTGGCTAGTCGTTGCCTGCAAGAGCCAGTCTGAGGCCGAAACCGAGAAAGATGGCGCCGGTCACGCGGTGGAGCCAGCGCTGGAAGCGCGGAGCAGCGAACACCCGGCGCACGCGGCCGAGGATCTGCGCGAGAAAAAGATACCAGACAAGGCACTCAAGGGCGGTAATGGCGCCCATCTCCAGCAGCTGCGGCTCTGCCGGCGCAACCGGGGACATGAACTGCGGCATCAGAGTGAGAAAGTAGAGGATGGCCTTGGGATTGAGCGCATTGGTCAAAAAACCCTGCCTGAAGGCGCGGGCAAGCGAGCCCTGTTTCTGGAACGGCGCCACCGCTCCCTCGTCCCCTTCGTGCGCGACGGGCCGCGTCTTTTGCCTCAGGGCCTGGACGCCCATCCAGAACAGGTACGCAGCGCCCGCATACTTTAGGATCTGAAACAGCGTGGCCGAGGCGGCGATGACGGCAGAGATGCCGGCAATGGCACAGGCCGTGTGCACGGTGATGCCGAGCGCCACGCCGCAGGCCGCCGCTCTGCCCGCGCCCGCGCCCTCCAGCAGGGCCACCCGGCTCACGAGCGCGAAGTCCGGCCCGGGCAGCATGACGAGCAGCGCCATGGCCGGAACAAAGAGGAGCAGGTTTTCCAGCGGCAGCATAGCCTCCCCTTTGTGACAAACTTCAAGTGACGCTTAAAGATTCTCGCCGATGATCTCGCCGAATTCCTTGCAGCCCACCACGCGGCTCCCCGGCACCTGCGCCGCAAGATCCTCGGTGACGGCCTTGCCGGCGATGGCCCTGGCCACGGCCGAGCGGATGCGCTCCGCCGCGGCGGGCACGCCCAGATGCTCCATGAGCAGGGCACCGCACAGGATGATGCTCCCGGGATTGGCCCTGTCCTTGCCGGCGATGGCCGGGGCCGTGCCGTGCGTGGCCTCGAAAAAAGCCAGCGAGTCAGACATGTTGACGCCCGGCGCGAGGCCCAGGCCGCCCACCTGCGCGGCCAGCGCGTCCGATATATAGTCGCCGTTCAGGTTGGGCGTGGCGAGCACGCTGTACGCCTCGGGCCGGAGCAGGGCCTCCTGGAACATGGCGTCGGCGATGCGGTCCTTGACCACCAGGCGACCCGGAACCGGCTCTTTTTCCGTACAGGTCGCATCGCCGAACTCTTCCGCCGCCACGTCATAGCCCCACTGGCGGAAGGCCCCTTCCGTAAACTTCATGATATTGCCCTTGTGGACGAGGGTCAGGCTCGGGCGCCCGGTCTCCAGCGCATAGCGCAGGGCGCGGCGCACGAGGCGCTTGGAGCCGGCTTCGGTCATGGGCTTGATGCCGATGGCCGCCCCTTCGGCCACGCGCGTGACGCCGAGCTCGTCACGCAAAAATTCCGCCAGCTTGCGCGCCTCAGGCGTACCCGCGGCAAATTCCACGCCGGCGTAGACATCTTCGGTGTTCTCCCGAAAGATGACCATATCCACGCGCTCCGGGTGTTTGACAGGCGTTTCCAGCCCCGGGATATGCCGCACCGGCCGGATGCAGGCATAGAGGTCAAGCCCCTGGCGCAGGGCCACGTTGAGGCTGCGGATGCCGGTGCCTACGGGGGTCCCGAGGGGGCCTTTCATGGCGATGTCCGCCCCGGAAAGGGCCTTGAGCGTGGCCTCGGGGAGCGGCGTGCCTTCCGCTTCGCGGGCCTTTTCGCCGGCGAGCAGTTCCTGCCAGTCGAGCCGCATATCCGATTCCGCGGCCAGCGCCGCATCGATGACCGGCCGCGCCGCGCGCCAGATTTCCGGCCCGATGCCGTCGCCCTCGATCCAGTAGATGGTCTTGCGCATGAAAATCCTTCTCCGGGGCCCGCGGCCCATTGGCTATTATTCGGCGGCGTCTTCGCCGTCCTCACCTTCGTCCGCCTCGCGCCTGAGCGCGCGCGCCCGCTTGAGCAATTGCTCAAGCTGGATGTCGCCGCTCACCACCCCCACGATACGGTCATTCTTGTCCGTAACCGCGCAGGAAACGGTGATGACGAGCTTCGCCGTGAAGTGCGACTGGTACACGTCCATGATATGCAAATCGCCCGTCTGCATGGGCATCCTGAACCACTCGCGCCCGGAAAAGTCATAGCCCGGGTGGAGCGAGGCATAATTGGCGGCGTATTCCGAATCCGCAATGGCCGAGCAGCACATGCGGCCCTCGGCGTCGGTGAGGCAGCAGAACTGGATGAAGGGATACTCGGCCACAAAGGCGTCCAGCGCGGCGCAGGCCTCGGCGTCCAGCCGGCAGAGCGCCGGACTCGCCGCCAGCCGGAGGATCAGGTTGGCCGCGAGCTCGCCGGCGAGCTTCTTCATGCGGTCGAATTCGCTCGCAAAGAGCTCGGGCATGTGCTGCTGGACGAGGGATTCCATCTCCTCGTGCGAAAGGCTCGTGGTGCGCCCGCTATCGGCATAGAGCGCCATGATGGCGTCGTAGATCTTGCCCACGGCCGGGTGCTTCTTGGAGACCTGCTGCTCCTTCGGGAGTCCAAGACTGGTGTTGATCCAGTAGGCGACGCCCGCGCGGCCTGTCTTGTCGGTGACGATGATGGGCACCGGGCGCCCGAGCAGGCGCTTCGTATCGAAAATATTGTAGATCTCTTCGTTCTTGGCGAGGCCGTCCGCATGCACGCCGGCGCTGGTGGCGTTGAAATCGCGCCCCACGAAGGGATAATTGGGCGGGATGCGGTAATCGAGCTCGCGCTCGAAAAATTCCGCCACTTCGCTGAGCACCGTGGTGTCCGCCGCGGCGTCGTCACCGGTGAGAGAGATGTAC
>CAMWVJ010000004.1 GCA_947177645.1 uncultured Desulfovibrio sp. | reverse complement strand
CATGGACAAGACCCAGGAATCGCAGGACCTCCAGCAGGAGCACGGCAAATTCATCACCGGCCTTGGCGGCTGGAAGCGCAGCCACGATTGCGGCAGCCTCACGGCGGCCGACATCGGCGTCGAGGTCTGCCTCATGGGCTGGGTGCAGTACCGCCGCGACCACGGTGGCCTCATCTTCGTCGACCTGCGCGACCGCGAGGGCCTCACGCAGGTGGTCTTCAGCCCGGACATCGCGCCCAAGGCCCACGAAAACGCCCATATCCTGCGCAGCGAGTACGTCATTGCGGTCAAGGGCAAGGTGCGCCACCGCCCCGAGGGCATGGTGAACCCCAATATGCCCACCGGGGAGATCGAGGTGGTGGTCAACGACTGGAAGCTGCTCAACACTTCCAAGACCCCGCCCTTCCCCATTGAGGACCGCGCTGACGCCGGCGAGAACCTGCGCCTTGCCAACCGCGCCCTGGATCTGCGCCGGCCGCGCATGCAGTCAGCATTGCGCTTGCGCCACAAGGTCGCGCAGGCCATGCGGCGCTATCTCGACGGGGAGGGCTTTGTGGAGGTGGAAACGCCGGTGCTCACCAAGTCCACGCCCGAGGGCGCGCGCGACTTTTTGGTGCCGAGCCGGCTCAATCCCGGCGAATTTTATGCCCTGCCGCAGTCACCGCAGCTCTTCAAGCAACTGCTCATGGTGGCCGGCTTTGACCGCTATTTCCAGATCGTGCGTTGCTTCCGCGACGAGGACCTGCGCGCCGACCGCCAGCCGGAATTCACCCAGGTCGACCTTGAAATGAGCTTTGCGGACGAAGAAGCTGTCATGAGCGTGGCCGAAGGCCTCATGAAGGCCGTGTTCAAGGCCGCGCTCGGGCGCGAGCTTGCCCCGCCCTTCCCGCGCATGACCTGGGAGGAGGCCATGGCCCGTTACGGCGTGGACAAGCCAGACACGCGCTTCGGGCTGGAACTCCACGACATCACCGAGCATGTGCGCGGCTCGGGCTTCAAGCTCTTCAGCCAGGCGAAGCTTGTCAAGGCCATGCGCGTGCCCGGCGGCGAAAGCCTCAGCCGCAAGGAGATCGACGAACTCACCGATTTCGTGCGCATCTATGGCGCGCAGGGTCTCGCGTGGATCAAGATCCGCGAAAACGAGTGGCAATCGCCCATCGCCAAGTTTTTGTCGGAAAAGGAGCGCGAGGCCATCGCCCGCGAGCTCGGCCTCGAAGTGGGCGACATCGTGTTCTTCCAGGCCGGCGAGCCGGCCATGGTCAACGCGGCCCTGGGCAATTTGCGCGTCCGCCTCGGCCAGCAGCTGGGGCTCATCCCCGAAGACAGCTTCAACTTCCTCTGGGTGACGGAATTCCCGCTCTTTGAATATGACGAGGAAGAAAAGCGCTATGTGGCCTGCCACCATCCCTTCACCTCGCCGGCCGAGGGGCACGAAGCGCTTATGAGTACCGATCCCGGGGCCACGCGCGCCCGGGCCTATGACCTCGTGCTCAACGGCAACGAGGTGGGCGGCGGCTCCATCCGCATCCACCGCGCCGAAGCGCAACGCGCCATGTTCAAGGCCCTGGGCTTCACGCCGGAAGCGGCCGAGGCGCAGTTCGGCTTCCTCCTGCAGGCGCTGGAGCAGGGCGCGCCGCCGCATGGCGGTCTTGCGTTCGGGCTGGACAGGCTGGTCATGCTGCTTTCGGGCGCGGGGAGCATCCGCGATGTCATTGCCTTCCCCAAGACGCAAAAGGCCACCTGCCTCCTCACCCAGGCGCCCTCGCCCGTGTCGGCCGCGCAATTGCGCGAGCTGGGCCTGCGCCTGCGCGAGGCCGCCAAGCAGGAGCAGAAGGCGGAAACCGCTGCGGAAAGTGCCCCGCGCGCGGAGGCTTGAGCCGCCATGCTGCTCGATATCGTCACCTATCCCGACCCGCGCCTCAAGGAGAAGTGCGCGCCGGTGGCGGAGATCACCGACGAGATCCGCCAGCTCGCCGCGGACATGACCGAGACCATGTATGCCGCGCCCGGCGTGGGTCTTGCCGCGCCGCAGGTGGGGCGCACGTTGCGTATGCTCGTCATGGACCCGGGCGTGCAGGAGGGCGAGCGCGCCCCGCGCGTGCTCATCAATCCCGAGCTCGAGCCCATGGGCGAGGTCATTACGAGCGAACAGGAAGGCTGCCTTTCAGTGCCCTTGAGCTACCGTGCCGACGTGCCCCGCTGGAGCAAGGTGCGCCTCAAGGCCATCGCCCTTGACGGCACGCCCATTGACGAGGAGCTGGAGGGCTTCCCCGCTGTTGTGCTCCAGCATGAGGTGGACCACCTCAACGGTACGCTCTTTATTGACCGCGTGAGCCGATTGCGGCGCACCCTTTATGACAGCAAGGTCAAGAAATGGCTCAAGCGCAAGACTGCCGGATAGTCTTCATGGGCACCCCGGGCTTTGCCGCCGAGGTGCTGGAAAAGCTGGCGCAGTGGCTAGGCGGCCGCGTGGTTGCGGTCTATACGCAGCCGGACAGGCCGCGCGGACGCGGCATGAAGCTCGTGCCCTCACCGGTGAAGACGCTTGCGCAAAGTCTGGGCCTTGAGGTGCGCCAGCCTGTAAACTTCAAGAACGAGGATGAGCGCCGCGCGCTTGCGGAACTCAGGCCCGACATCATCGTGGCCGCGGCGTACGGCCTGCTCCTCCCCAAGGCGGTGCTCGATGCCGCGCGCGTGGCGCCGCTCAACGTGCATGCCTCGCTTTTGCCGCTCTATCGCGGCGCCGCGCCCATCCAGCGCTGCATCATGGAAAATTGCTCCCCGGACGCCGTGACCGGCGTTTCCATCATGCATATGGAGCCGAGCCTGGACACCGGCCCGGTCTATGCCACCCGCACCGTACCCATAGGCTGTTGCCACGCGGGCGAGCTCACCGAGGCGCTGGCCAGGGCCGGCGCGGAACTTTTGGTGGAGACGCTGCCTGGCATCCTTGCCGGCACCGTGACCGCAACACCGCAGGATCATGCAAAGGCCACGCATGCGGCCAAACTCCTGAAGGAGCACGGCCGCATCGACTGGTCGCTCACGGCAGCGCAGGTGGACGCGCAGGTTCGCGGCGTCACGCCGGCCCCAGGGGCGCGGACGCGGCTTTTGTGCAAGGGCGCCCCGGAGCCGCTGGAGGTGCGCATCTTGCGCGGGCACGTGGCTTCCTCGGAGTGCCCGGCAGCTTGCGGGCTTGCACCGGGCGAGATTGTCTCCCACCCTGAGGGGCTGGGCATCGTTTGCGGCGAGGGCGTGTATATCCTCGACACCGTGCGCCCCAGCGGGCGCAAGGATATGTCGGGCCTTGACTTCGCCAACGGTTATGGGCCGCAGCGCGCGCTCCTGCCCGAGGAGCAGTGCCGGCCGGAGGGCGCGGCCTGACCATGTGGCCGGCCAAGTCGCAACATTCGCTGCCGCCGTCGCAATATGGCGGTGGCCGCAAGCGCATCTTCATCGGCCTCATGGTGGCGAGCTGCGTTGCGGTCTGTCTTGCGCTTTTCGCCTTTCTCGTGCTGCCGTGGCTGCTGCCCGGCGTGACCGCCTCCTGGCTGCCGCTCCTGAGCGTGGGCTTGGGGCTTGCGGGCATCATACTCCTGGCATGGCTCTGCGCCAGCCTCATCTTTCATATTTATACAGGCAGGCGCCTTCCCGGCATCTCATGGGTGCGCCATGTGCTGCTCAGGCTCTTCCTGCCCTTCATGGAAAGCCTGGGGCGCTTGTGCGGTATCGGGCGCACGGCGGTGCGCCGCTCCTTCGTCAAGGTCAACAATGAACTTGTCCTTGCCGAGGGCATCCGCGTGGCCCCGCGCGACCTGCTGCTGCTCCTGCCGCATTGCGTGCAGAACAGTCGCTGCAAGCACCGTATCTCGCCGCAACCTGACAACTGCCAGCGTTGCGGCGCCTGCCAGATTGGTCCCCTGCTCGACCTGCGCGACAGGCTCGGCTTCCGTTTTGCGCTCGCCACCGGGGGCACCATTGCGCGCCGCATCGTGGTGGAGTGCCGCCCGCGGTGCATCATTGCGGTGGCCTGCGAGCGCGACCTGGTTTCCGGCATCCAGGACAGCTATCCGCTGCCGGTCTTCGGCGTGCTCAACGATCGGCCGCACGGCCCCTGCCGGGATACGCTCGTGCCCCTTGCCGCGGTGGAAGATGCGCTTTTGCGCTTTCTTTTGGCTGCGCCCGGGGCATCCGCAAACGCAGGGCAAGCATGAGCGGGAAAGTGCGCGCGCGCCGCAACGCCGGGCACGACGCAGACGCGGCCGCCCCCAATGCCCGCGACCTGGCGTTGCGGACGCTTGCGCTCATGGATGGGTGCACGCCCGTTCAGACAGCCGTGGACAGTGTACTCGGCGCAAACCCTGCGCCGCCGCGCGAGCGGCGCCTCGCCTCAGAGCTTGTCTATGGCTGCGCGCGCGAGCGCATCCGTACAGAGGCCATTCTCGCGCGGCTCCTGCGCAAGCTAGACGGCCTTCCCCGGCCGATGTTCCACATTCTTGCCATTGCCATCCACAGCCTGCTCTTTCAGGGCGGCATCCCTGCGCATGCGGCCATTTCCGAGGCCGTGAAGCAGGCTGAGCGCCGCTATGGCGTGCGGCTCGCGCGCGTGGCCAACGGCGTTTTGCGCTCGCTGCAACGCCTGGGCCAGGCTCCGCTGGAGCTGGCGTGGTATGAAGACGCCAGAGATGAACCCGCAGTTCGGCAATGGCGCGCAGCCTGCCGTTTCTGGAGCCTACCCGAAAGCATTGCGGATCTCTGGCGGGATGCCTACGGCGAGGAAGTGGCGCTTGCGCTCATGCGGCGCAGTTTTCAGCGGCCGTGGACAGGCATCCGCATCAATGCGCGCCATCCGCAGGCGCCGGCGCTTCGTGATGCGCTTGCCGCTGCCGTGCCCGAGGCTGAACGCACGTCTCTCGGCGCATGGGGCATGGCCTTTGCTCCCGGCAGGCTCCCGGAAGAAGTCCTTGGCCAAACCCTTGCGCAGTTGCGGGGGACTGGCCTTCTGGCCTTTCAATCCGCCGGTTCGCAAGCCGTGCTTGCCGAACTGGAGCTCGATGCCTGGCGGGAAGCTGTGTGGGACGCCTGCGCAGGCGTTGGCGGCAAGTCACTCGCATTGCTCGAGGCCAGCGTGCCGGTACGGCTCGCCACGGACACTTCGTTGGCGCGGCTTTCGCGCCTTGCGGCGCTTCGTGAGTCGGCTGGGGCCGCGCCATTGCTGCCCGCACTTGCGGATGCGGCGATGCCCCCCTTGAGGGGCTGGGAGGGGCACATCCTGGTCGATGCCCCGTGCAGCGGCTTGGGCGTGCTGGCCCGTCGGCCGGACATCCGTTTTCCTGGACGGCGCAGTCGGGAAGTATTGCGGGCCTATCCGAACACGCAAGTCCGCATCCTGACTGCGCTCGCTGCTCGCCTTGAGCACGGGCGCGAGCTTGCCTACCTCACATGTACGCTCAACCCGCAGGAAAACGAGGGGGTAGTCGCCGCTCTGCTTGAACAGGAGCGCGGGCTGGAACTCGTGCGCTCGTGGACCACGCCCATGAATCACCCCTGGCTGGAGGGCATGTACGGCGCACTCTTGCGCCGGCGCTGAAGCGCCCTGTTGCGCAGTTGACGAAAGGTTCAGCGCCGCAAATCCTTTAGTCGGCTTGCTGGCTGTCCAGGCCCAGGCGCGCGAGCAGGGCCGCCAGATCCTCCGGGCTCGTATAGGCGAGGGTGATGCGCCCCTTTTTCTGCGTGCCGTTGATGCGCACCTGCCGGTCAAGGGCACTGGAAAGGCGCTCGCGCAGCTCTTCGAGTGGTTGCGCAAGGGGCTTACGCGTGGCTGCGGCCTTGCGTTCGTGCCCGGCCGGTTCGCCAGCTTCCGCTTCCCAGGGATAGGCGCCCGTATCCCGCAGGTGGGCGACCGCCTCTTCGGCCTCGCGCACGGTCATGCCCGTGAGGACGATGCGCTGTCGCAGGGCTTCAGCCGCCTCGCCCTCGCCCACGCCCAGGAGGCAGCGTCCGTGCCCGGCCGAGATGCGTCCCTCCCGCAAATCGGCAAGCGCGGCCTCCCCGAGCTGGAGGAGGCGCAGGGCATTGGCTATTGCCGGCCGGCTGCGGCCAAGCCGCGCCGCAAGTTCCTCCTGGGTGATGTCCAGAGTTGTGCGCAGGGCGTTGAGCGCTTCGGCCTCCTCAACGGGGTTCAGGTCTTCGCGCTGCAGATTCTCGATGAGCGCGGCGGCCATGGCCTCCTGTTCGTCCATGGCGCGTACATAGACCGGCACCTCGGCAAGGCCCGCTTTTTCGGCTGCCCTCCAGCGGCGCTCGCCGGCCACGATCTGGAAGCGCTCCCCGTCTTCCAGGGGGCGGACCAGCAAGGGCTGGATGATGCCCTGCTGGCGGATGGAGTCCGCCAACTCGTCCAGCGCCTCCTCGGTGAAGGTGCGCCGTGGTTGCGCAGGATTGGCCACAAGGGCGGAGACGGGCAAGGTGCGCGGCGGCTCTACTGGTGCGCGTTGTTGCGCAGAGCCCTCGAACAGGGCGTCCAGCCCCCGGCCCAATCCCCGTGCGTTCGTCGCCATGACCATTCCCCTCTTGTTGCAGCTTGTGTCTGACAGATATTGCCCGAAGCCCGCGCCCGCGTATTCTCAGGCGACCGCGTTCAAACGCATTGCGCCAGCCTGAAAAGCGCAGACAGTCGCTCCAGATTCATTTTGCCTTTTTCCGGCCCACAAGGTAGAACACGCATTCAACCTACGATGCCCGTGCGCAACCACAGGCGCAATGCGCTGTACTCGCAGCCTTCCAGCGCGTTCCCCACACCACACCCGCAGGAGCCGCCATGAAAGATAAGATCCGCTATCTCACCGACGCTCAGGGCACCGTTGTCGCGGTGCAGCTTCCCCTCGCACTGTGGGAAAAGCTCAAGCCGGCCCTGGAGGCCGAAGCCCCAGTGGATACCGCGCCCGAACCCTTGGCGCCCGAACCCATGGACGGCTTTGCGGATTTCTTGCGCTTTTGGGATTTCCGCTATCCCTATGACCCTGCGGTGAGCTGCCCGCATTGCGGAAGCCACGTGGATGACTGGCGCACAGCGCCCGGCCATCCCTTCCGCCTTGCCAACGCCAACCTGGGCGGCCTGCTCGTGTTCCATTGCCAAGGCTGCGGCGCCACCATCCGCCAGAAACACTTTCGCGATCATGTGGCGCTGGAGTCCACACCCCGGGGCTGAGCCTGGGGCGTTGCGCCCTTGCGCGAAGGCCGGCGCAAGACCACTTCCTTGGCAAGGCCAAGGTACGCCTCAGCGCCCTTGGATTTGATGTCATAATGGATAATGGACTTGCCGTGGCTCGGCGCTTCAGAGAGGCGCACATTGCGCGGGATGACCGTTTCAAACAGATGGTCGGGGAAGCAGCGGCGCACCTCGTTCTTGACCTCGCGCGTGAGCCGGTTGCGAATGTCATACATGGTGAGCACCACGCCGAGGAGGTCCAGCTTCGGGTTGAGGCGCTTTCTCACCTGCTCATAGGTTTGCAGCAGCTTGACGATGCCTTCGAGGGCGAAAAATTCGCACTGCAGTGGAATGAGCAGTTCGCGCGAGGCGCAGAGCGCATTGAGCGTGAGCAGCCCGAGCGAGGGCGGGCAATCGAGGATGATGTATTCATAGTCGTCATGGACGCGCTTGAGGCATTCATCCAGAAAAAATTCACGCGCCATTTTGTCCACCAGCTCCAACTCTACTGCGACCAAGTTGGTGCTCGCCGGCAGCAGGTCCAGAAAGGGTGTGCGGCACGGCACGATGCACTCGCGCACGTTTTCCGGCGTGTAGAAGGTGGAATAGAGATCGCCTTTCAAGTCTTCCTGGTTGAACCCAAGGCCGCTGGTACTGTTGGCCTGTGGGTCGCAATCTACCAGAAGCACTTTTTTTTCCATGACGGCCAAGGCCGCGCTCAGATTGATGGCGGTGGTGGTTTTGCCCACACCGCCTTTCTGGTTGGCAATGGAAATGATGCGCGCCATGAACTTTCCTTCTTCTCTGCGCGTTGTGACCTGCCAAATGCGGCAGTAACGCGCATCATGCAAATTTTTTAGTGGCTGGCGGCAGAACTCGGCTTGTCCGTGCTGCGATGATGTTTCACATGAAACATTGTGCTTGAGACTGCCAGCGTGCGAAAAAATTTCAAGCTGAATGGAAACTCCTATCATGCTTCACATGAAACATGATTGAGGGTGTATTCGCCTTGTGTTGGGTTGTAAAAAAGGCGCGGCGTGGAGTCAAGCTGTCTGTGCGTAGGAAGGGAAGCTAGAAGGCGGGAGGCGCAGCCCCGGGGCTTGCGTCCATGGCTGCTTCAGGCTATGAAAACCTTGAAAATGCGGGCGCCACAGGCTTTGCAGCAAGGTGGCGCAGCTTCTTTTGGGCAACTTTCACGAATTTCTGGGGTGAAAAATATGAAAATGCCGCTTCATTTCCTGGGTGCCCTGGTTCTTGGCGCAACGCTCTCGCTTCCTCCAGTGGGGACTGCACGGGCTGCGGAGCAGGCGGTGGACCCGGCGCTCGCTGCCGCACTGGAGACACTGCTGCGCGAACGCCCGGAGCTGGTGCTGGATGTCTTGCGACGCAACAGCGAGGCCGTGCTGGACATTGCGCAGCAAGGCTCCAACCTCAGGCGCAAGCATAACCTTGAACTGCAATGGCGCAAGGATATGCAGACGCCCAAGAGCGTCAAGCTCGAGGGGCGGCCGGTGCGTGGCAAGAGCGACGCCAAGGTGCGCATCGTGGCCTTTTCTGATTTCACCTGCCATTTTTGCGAACAGGCTTCAAAGAATGTGGACGCCCTGCGCAAGACTTATGGCGACGATGTGAGTCTGATCTTCAAGCACCTGCCCTTGGATGAAAAAGGCCCAGGCGGCATCGCCTCGGCCTATTTCATCGCCATCGCCCAGCAGGATGAGGGCAAGGCCTGGGAGTTCCATGACCTCATGTTCGCCAACCGTGACCGCCTGCTGGCCGAAGGCGAGCCCTTCATCAAGGAGAGCGCGCAAAAACTGGGCGTGGATATGAAGCGTCTCGGCAAGGATGTACGCAGCAAAAAGGTCACGGACATCATGGCCGAAGATCAAAAAGAGGCGCAAAAGCTCGGCGTGGAAGGGACACCCTATTTTCTTGTGAATGACCTTGTGGTGCGTGGTGCGCTCCCGCTGGATCTTTTCCGCGATGCCGTGGAGATGGCGGCAAGCGGAAAGAAGAATCCGCAATAGCGTTGCGATAGGCGAGCCACAGGGGAGCACTTTCCCCAATGCAAAACGCCCGGCGTAGTATGGCGCCGGGCGTTTTTGTCATGGCAGATCGGGGAGATGACCGAGGCGGGAGTGCCCCTTGCGTCTAGAGCATTGCCGCAACAGGCCGCAATGCTGAATGATGGGGAAAGAACAGTCAGTAAAGGCTGGAGGAATGACTGCCTGCCAAGACCCCGGGGTCAGTTGGCGGCGCTGTCCTGCGCGGCCAGCCCGCGCTGGCGGACGAGCCTCTGCATCCATGTCCGCAACTGCTCCAGGTCTTCCTGTTGCGTTTTTTCGGAATTTTGCAGAAGCAGGCGCAAGGTTTCCAAATCAGTGCGCAGGCGTTCCTGCTCCTGTCCCAGGTCGGAACCTGCGCCAGCAAGTGGCGGGACGCGCTCCAAAAAGAGGCGCATGAGCTCGGCGATGAGTTCGAGGGCGTGGGTCTGGCGCTCGAGCAGGTGCAAGGCCCCCGCGGAAAGCAGACTTTGGGCCGCGCTGTTCACCGGGGCGCACTCGTGCTCATTGCTAAGGGCGAGCGCATTGCGGGGAAAGCGGGCATCCAGCGCAACCTCAACAGCGGCAGCCGTACGAGATTTCTGCATCTCCTCAAGAATGGCTGCAACGACCTCAAGCGTCTCCTTGCGGTAGCGGCGCCTGCGCCCCTCGCCCACGCTCGGGATAAAGGCCGCAAAGCGCTTGCAATAATAGCGCGTGGTGGATTCGGGGAGGGAAAAGTGGCGGGAAATATCAGCAATGCTCAACAGGCTGTCGTCGGCCGGTGCGTTGCTCATGGGTGCCCCCTTTACGCGCCGAAGAGGCATGTGGCGAACCGGCGCGCTCAGCATCTCAAGATTTTTTAGAAGTAGGCCATGCTAGTAAAAAAAGCAAGCCCGCAATTGCGCGGGCAAACTCCGACAATGGGCAAGGCATCAGCGAAACAAGAGGGGGGCGGAGAGCGATGTGGCGCCGCTCAGGGCGTGGTGAAGCGTGTGTTGAGAAAAAGGGCAATGCGAAAAGGGGCGAATGCGAGAAGAGCGCGGAAAGGTGAGCTGGCGCCCAGGCCTATGCGGTTGCAGAGCCTTCCTTAATGCACGACGCGGCGCACCGCAATGAGCTTGCTCTTCCAGTAGGGGACATCCAAACTTTCCATGCGCACGCGCTCGCCCTTGCGCGGGCTGTGGATGAAGGAGCCGTCGCCGGCATAGATGCCGGTATGCAGGCCGCGCGGACTGTTGCCGGTGCGAAAAACAACGATGTCGCCGGGCCTGGGGCGCGCCTTGGGCACGGCATGGCCGGTCTTGGCCTGGTCTGTGGTGATGCGTGGCACGCTGACGCCGTGCTGGCGGTAGGCCCACCAGATGAGCCCGGAGCAGTCAAAGCCCTTTTGCGGTGAGGCGCCGCCGGAGCGGTACTGCTTGCCCATCTGGCTGTATGCGGTCTTCACCACCTTGTGCGCCTTGATCGGGGCCGGGCCGCTGTCGGCCGTCCTTTGCCCGAAAAAGGCGCAGCCCCCAAGCAGGAGCAGGCAAAGCAGCAGCGGCGCACAGCGCAGGAAACGGGTACAAAGCGGCAAAAAACAGCGCATGACACTTCCGCACGGGCTTGTGGGATCAGCGGGGCACTTCCCAAGGGATGCTTACCTTCCTCTTATCGGCGCTCGCGGCAAAAACTTGAGCTATGCCGGCTGCCCAGCCAGGCTGAACAGGCAGTCGAATGCGCAATGCGGTGGATCAGAGGGGGAAGAAAGGAAATGTGGGAGTAAAAGGGCGCGCGACTCAGGTGCCTCGTGAAGCGCAATGCGCGTTCTTGAGATATATCCCCGCGAAGAAAGTGAAAAAGGGCTGGGGCGGCGGGCTCGGCCATACTGCGCATGTGGCCTCTGCCTTGCGTTGTGCGGGGAAACACGCTATGGAGAAAAAAATCCCATGTTACAGAGGCGCAGGCGGCTATGAGCAAGAGTCCCGTAACAGTCAGAGGCTATGTGACGAGCCTCCCGCGTGCGGTGGACGCGCGCCAGGCGAGCGTGGCCATTGTCCAGGATGGCACGGAGTACCGCATCCTCCCGCGCGGGGCCGGTGTTGACCTTGATGATGAAGTCAATGTGGCCGTGGAGGCCACGGGCCTCGTGGAGGAAGCGCCGGACGGCGTCCTCTATCTGGCCGTACGGGGCTACAAAGCCCTGGAAGACGCCGCCGGCGAGGACTCGGCCTGGGGCGACGAATAGGGCGTCTCCCGAGGCGCCGCATGCGGCCTTCACGCGGCGTTCTTACTTCACGCCTCCGGGAAAGGCTTTCCCGGGACGCACCAGTTTTCGCGCGTTCGCGCATGGATCTGTATCCGGCGGGACGGTGGGACGCCTTCTGAGTTGTCAGGCGCTGCCGCTACAGCGGCGCAATTTCTTTCCCCTTCCTTAACTATATATAAAAGAAAGGCCGGAACGGCGCCTTCGCGCCGCCCCGGCCCTGCTGCCGGTTTTCCGTCTCGCTCAATAGCGGTACATTTCGTTCTTGTAAGGCCCTTCCACCTTGACGCCGATATATTCGGCCTGCTCGGGCGTGAGTTTGGTCAGCTTGGCGCCGAGGCGCGCGAGGTGCAGGCGCGCCACTTCCTCGTCCAGCTCCTTGGGCAGGGTGTAGACGCGGTTTTCGAGCTTCTCGGTGGCGAGCTTGATTTGCGCGAGGGTCTGGTTGGTGAAGCTGTTGGACATGACGAAGCTGGCATGCCCGGTGGCGCAGCCCAGGTTGACGAGGCGCCCCTCGGCCAGCACGATGATGCTGCGTCCCGACTTGAGCGTCCACTTGTCCACCTGGGGCTTGATATTGACCTTGGTCACGCCCGGGGTGCGCTCGAGGTAGGCCATGTCGATCTCGTTGTCGAAGTGGCCGATATTGCAGACGATGGCCTCGTCCTTCATGCCCTCCATGTGCTCGCCGGTGATGACGTGGTAATTGCCCGTGCAGGTGACGAAGATGTCGCCCTCGGCCAGCGCGTCCTCGACGGTGACGACCTCAAAGCCCTCCATGGCCGCCTGGAGCGCGCAGATGGGGTCGATCTCGGTGACGAGCACGCGCGCGCCAAAGCCGCGCATGGACTGGGCGCAGCCCTTGCCCACGTCGCCGTAGCCGCACACGACCACCACCTTGCCGGCCACCATGATGTCCGTGGCGCGCTTGATGCCGTCGGCCAGCGATTCACGGCAGCCGTAGAGATTGTCGAACTTGGACTTGGTGACGGAATCGTTGACGTTGATGGCCGGGAAGAGCAGCTTGCCTTCCTTCTCCAGCTGGTAGAGCCGGTGCACGCCCGTGGTGGTCTCCTCGGACACGCCCTTGACCACGGCCGCCACCTTCTGCCAGTGGCGCGGCTCTTCCTTGAAGCGCAGCGCAAGCCGGTCGAGCACGCACTGAAGCTCCTTGTTGTCGGTCTTCTGCTCGAGCAGCGAGGGCTCGTTCTCGGCCTCCACGCCCTTGTGGATGAGCAGGGTGGCGTCGCCGCCGTCGTCCACGATGAGGTCAGGCCCGGAGCCGTCGGGCCAGGTGAGGGCCATCTCCGTGCACCACCAGTAATCTTCCAGTGTCTCGCCCTTCCAGGCGAACACAGCGGCGAGGCCCATGTCCGCCACGGCCGCGGCGGCGTGGTCCTGTGTGGAGAAAATATTGCACGAGGCCCAGCGGATGTCGGCGCCCAGGGCGTGCAGGGTCTTGATGAGCATGGCTGTCTGGATGGTCATGTGCAGGGAGCCGGAGAGCTTCAGCCCCTTGAGCGGCTTGGAAGGGCCGTATTTGCGGATGCACTCCATGAGGCCGGGCATCTCGCGCTCGGAAAGCTGCATCTCCTTGCGGCCGAAATCGGCGAGCTTGATGTCCGCCACCTTGTAGGGCAGGGAAAGGTCGAGAGGTTTGGTCATGGTCAACTCCTTTGCGGGTTGGATTGATGGCAGGGAAGGGCGCGCGCCCCTTAGCGGGCTGTCGCCGTCATCAGCAAGAGGGTGAGGCCGCGGCACACGGGTTCGCGCCGGCACTGCGCGGCTGCGAAACCGGCACGGTCGAGGGCGGCGAGCAGAGTGTCCTCGTCAAAGCCGAGCCAATGGTCGCCATAGCGGCTGCGCATGGTCTCGTCGTTGTGGCTCAAAAAGTCGGCCAGAAAGAGGGTGCCGCCGGGCGACATGATGCGCCGCGCCTCGGCGAGGCCTTCGGCCGGGACGGGCAGGTGGTGGAGCACCAGGTTGATGCAGGCGAAGTCCGCCTCCTGGTCGCGCAGGGGCAGGTGGCTGAGCTCGCCGATGCGCAGCGAGACCTTGCCGCGGGCCAGCTCCTCGTCGTGGAAGCGGCGGCGGCAAAGGTCGAGCATGCGCGCGGAGCCGTCCACCCCGATGAGCGTGCCGGCATCGGGCAGGAGGCGGTGGAGCACCGCCCCGGTGCCGCAGCCCAGGTCGACAGCGGTGCCGCAGCCGGCGGGCAAGGCCGCGCTCACGATGCCCGCAAGGTCGAGCGGCCCCAGGACCTCACGGTTGAGCTCGTCCCAGTCTTCGGCGATGGCGTTGAAAAACTGGCGTGTCTGGCGCGCCCGCTCCTCCAGCACCTGCGCGGCGAGGCTGAGGTCGGCGCGCATGGCGGCGTCCGCCGGCACGAAGGGGAGCACCGCGCGCAAAAAGGCGAGCCTGGGGCCGCAGGCCGGGGCTGAATAAAAGACCCACAGCCCGTCGCGCCGCGAGGCCAGGAGACCGGCCTCGGCAAGGATCTTGAGGTGCCGCGACACGCGCGACTGCCCCATGCCGAGGATACGGACAAGCTCATTGACCGAAAGCTCATAATGGAGAAGGATATGCACGAGCCGCAAGCGCGTGGCGTCGGAAAGGGCTTTGATCGGGAGCAGGTCCATGAACTATCCTTGGGGCGACTATATCCGCGTGGGCGCATACATATGCGTTTTTCCTGATATGGTCAAGCGAGGACACGGGCCGTTCGGTCTGCGCGGGGGCGCCTGATGGCGCGCTGGCAGAAGGATGGCGGGGAAGGGCGCGGGCGCCGTTCGCGGCTGTGGCGCGGCAGGCGCCCGGGAGCCTCCGCAACGGCGGAGCCTTTGGGAGAGGGCCTTCGCGCCCTGCTCGCGGCCATGGGCGGCACGCCTGGGCGTGCGGGCCTGCAGAACCTGTGGGACAACTGGGAAGCCGCGCTAGGTGAGGAACTGGCGGAGCTTGCCCGACCGCTCGGGCACCACGAAGGCCACCAAAGGGAAGAACCCGGCAGCCCCGCCAGCGCAGGCGGCGCCGTGCTCCTGCTCGGGGCCGAGGACGCCATGCTCCTGCAGGAGCTGCGTTTTCGCGGTGAAGAGATCCTTGCCCGGGTCAACGGCTATCTCGGCCAGGTCTACTTCAGCGAGGTGCAGGTGCAGCTCCCCTTGGGGCGCCCCGAGCCCGTGCGCAGCCGCCGGGAGCAGAGCAGGGCCGAGCAGCGGGTGGAATCGGATGCCCCCGCGCAAGGCCCAAGCGGCATCTTTTTGGAGGCCATGGACAGCGCTTCGCCGGTGGCGCGCTGTTATGCGCGCTTTGCAGCCATAAGGGCCGGCAAGCCCGGGCACAAATGAAGGAAGTGAGGCCGTCCGCGAAAAATGTTTAATAC
>CAMWVJ010000003.1 GCA_947177645.1 uncultured Desulfovibrio sp. | reverse complement strand
TCCATGTGCTGCTCGGCGCGCAGATGCCGGCCATCCTTGTGGAAGTGGGCTACTGCACCAACCGCGACGAGGCCCGCAACCTCGCCAAGCCCGCCTACCGCCACGCCCTTGCCGAAGGCCTCGCCGAAGGCATCCTCGCCTACCGCGACCGCCTGCTCAAGCGCCGTACTGCCGATAATTCCTTGACGAACGCGGCTTCTGATGCTATGTAGCCGCCGTTTGCAGCCTTGCGCGCCCAGCGCCGCACAGCCGGCCCCGGCTCTGCGGGCGTTGCGCGCGTTTTCGCGCCGGTCTTGCCGTCGCGCCCGTTGACGGGGGCGGCATCGTGGTTCCGCCCCCGGGTATTTTTAAGGAGAACTCCCATGCGCAAGAGTGTTCTGAGCTTCCTTGCCGCCTGCCTGCTCATGTCGGCGCCCGCCTTCGCCGCCGATGCCTCGTCGGTGCCCCCGGCCAAGATCGGCGTGGTGGACATGCAGACCGTGGCCACGCAGAGCGACCCCGCCAAGGCCGCCAAGGAGCAGATGGAAGCCAAGTACGGCAAGGAGCGGGCCAACCTTGAAAAGCAGGGCAATGCCCTCAAGAAGCAGGCCGAGGCCCTCAAGAACCCCAAGGTCAGCGAAGAGAAAAAGCTGGCCTTCATCCGCGCCAAACAGGATCTGGACCAGAAGACCCGCAACTTCCTGCGCAAGGTGGAGCAGGACGAGGTCAAGCTGCGCCAGGACATGGTGACCCTGGTCTTCAGCGCCACCTATGAAGTGGCCCGCGCCAAGGGCTTCAACTTCGTGGTCGACGTGACGGCCGGCGGCGTGCTCTATGCCGACCAGTCCATGGATCTCACCCAGGACGTGCTCGCCGAGGTCAACAAGCTCTACAAGGAAAAGAAAAAGCCGGAAACGGACGACAAGGCCCAAAAAACGGACAAGGCAGACAAGGCCGCCAAGAAATAGCTTCGGATGCAAAGCCTCCCCGTGCGGGAGGCTTTTTTGTCCGCTTCCGCACCCGCCACTTCAGGCCGCAAGGCCCAAGGAGCCATCCATGACCGAGACCCCAGCCATGCAGACCATGGATATCCAGCGCATCCTCTCCCTTTTGCCGCATCGGTATCCCTTCCTGCTCGTGGACCGCGTGGTCGAATGCGTGCCCGGCTCGCATATCCGCGCCTACAAGAACGTCACCTTCAACGAGCCCTTTTTCCAGGGGCATTTCCCCGGGGTGCCCATCATGCCGGGCGTGCTCATCCTCGAGGCGCTGGCCCAGACGGGCGGCCTGCTGGCCGCCTCGGATATGGGCGACCTCGAGGGCAAGCTCTTTCTCTTCACCGGGCTCGACGGCGTGAAATTCCGCCGCCAGGTGGTGCCGGGCGACCGCCTTGACCTCGAATGCAGCAACATGCGCATGAAGCTCAAGCTCTGCAAGATGGACGCGCGCGCCTTCGTGGACGGCAAACTGGCCTGCGAGGCGCAGATCACCGCGGCCATCGGCGACAGGCCGTAGACGGGCCGGCGTTCGGCATCCCATGCCCCGGACGGAGCTCCGGACGCGCCGCTTTTTCCGGGAGAGGCTCTTTCCTTTCCCGGGATCTTCCTGTACCGTCAGGCCAGACCACACGGAACACGACGAAACCTCGCCAGGGAGCGGACATGCCAGTCTTGGTCATCGTTGATGCGCAAAAGGAATATGTGACTCAAGGGCGGCCCTTCTATCTCGAGACCATCGGCCCCTCGCTCGAGAACCTGCAAAAGCTCCTGGCCCACGCCCGGGCGCATGGCTGGAAGATCGCCCACATGCGCCACCAGCAAAATTCCATGTGCTTCACCTATGGCAGCCCCTTTGCGGAGTTCATCGACGGCTTCGGCCCCGAGGAGGGCGAGGAAAGTCTGGTGAAGCCCAATTTCTCCTGCTTTTCGAGCCGCGAGTTCCAGGCCCTGGTGGACAAATACCGCCACGAGGAGATCATCCTCGCGGGCTACGGCACGAGCATGTGCTGCCTCTCCACCATGATCGACGCGCACCACCGCGGCTATGACTTCACCTTCGTTTCCGACGCCACCTGCGCCAAGCGCACGGCCCGCTTCGACGAGCAGGACATGAAGGAGCACATCGTCGACATCATGGGCGCCTTCGGCCACCTGACCACCACTGAGGAGATCCTGCAACGCGACAGCTGAGTGCCCCGGAGGGGCCGCAACTTTCCCGGTGGCATCTTCCGCTGTCCCGACCCCTGCCTTAAAACAGAAAGCCCGCCAAACTGCTGGCGGGCTTTCTGTTTTAAAGAGTGGGGGCGCCAGGCTCCGCTGGTGGTGCGCCCCTATTTTTCGCCCTGCCCCGCTTCGAGGCGCAGCCACGCGCGCTGGATGTCCTCCAGCACTTCCGGGCGCGCGATGGTGGAGGTGTCGCCCAGGTTTTCCAGCTTCTCGCCCGAGGCGATCTTCCTGAGCAGGCGGCGCACGATCTTGCCCGAAAGCGTCTTGGGCATGTGCTCCACAAACTGGATGCGCTCCGGGCTCGCCAGGGCGCCGATATTTTTGCGCACCCAGTCGCGCAGCTCGGCCCGCAGCTCTTCGGTCCAGTCCACCTCCCCGCGCAGCGCCACATAGGCATAAATGGCCTCGCCCTTGATGCTGTGCGGGATGGGCACCACGGCCGCCTCGCCCACGGCCGCGTGCGCCGCCAGCACGGACTCGATCTCCACCGTGGAAATGCGGTGGCCCGACACATTGATGGTGTCGTCCATGCGCCCGAGGATCCAGTAATTGCCCTCCTCGTCCTTCCTCGCGCCGTCGCCGGAAAAATAGTTCCCGGGGAAGCGGTCGAAATAGCTCTTGAACTTGTCCTCGTTCTGGAACACGCCGATGAACTGGCCCGGCCACGAGCGCCTGAAGACGAGGTTTCCGGCCTCGCCGATCCCGGCCTCGGTGCCGTCCGAGCGCAGGATGCCTCCCTCGATGCCGGGGAGCGGCTTGGTCACGGAGCCGGGCCTGAGATGGGTGGCATAGGGCAGCGGCGAGATCATGACGCCGCCGGTCTCGGTCTGCCACCAGGTGTCCACGATGGGCAGCTCGCCCTTGCCGATGTGGGTGTGGTACCACATCCATGCCTCGGGATTCATGGGCTCGCCGACGGAACCCAGGATGCGCAGGGAGGAGAGGTCGTAGCGGCGCACCCAGTCCTCCCCGTGGCGCATGAGCGTGCGCACCACCGTGGGCGCGGTGTAGAGGATGTTGATGCGGTATTTTTCCACCATGCGCCAGTAACGGTCGGGCTTGGGCCAGGTGGGCGTGCCCTCGAACATGATGGTCGTGGCGCCCAGGCTCAGGGGCCCGTAAACGAGGTAGGTGTGCCCGGTGATCCAGCCGCAGTCCGCGGTGCACCAGTAGACATCCGTGTCCTTGAGGTCAAAGACCCACTGCGTGGTGTGCGCCGCATAGGTGAGATAGCCGCCGGTGGAGTGGATGACGCCCGTGGGGCGCCCGGTGCTGCCGCTGGTATGCAGGATGAAGAGCGGGTCCTCGGCGTCCATGGAAACGCAGGGAAAGTCCGCATCGACGGTGAAATCCTCCAGGAAGTCCTGCCACCAGATGTCGCGGCCCCTGAGCATGCTCACGCTGTCGTTGGTGCGGTTGACCACCACCACCTTCTGCACGCTGGGGCACTGGTTGAGGATCTTGTCCAGGTTGGCCTTGAGCGGCTTGGGCTGGCCGCCGCGCATGACCATGTCGGCCGTGATGACGACCTTCGCCCCGGAATCGTGGATGCGCCCCTGCACCGCGCCCTCGGCGTAGCCGGTGAAGATATTGGTATGCACGGCCCCGAGGCGCGCGCAGGCCAGCATGGCGACGACGAGCTCCGGGATCATGGGCAGGTAAAGCGCCACGCGGTCGCCCTTTTTCACGCCCAAGGCGTCCAGCGCGGCAGCCACGCGGCACACATCGTTGTACAGCATCTGGTAGGTGTAGGCGCGCACCTCCATCTCGCGCTCGCCCTGCCAGATGAGCGCGGCCTTGTTGCGATGGTCGGTGATGATGTGCCGGTCCACGCAATTATAGGCCGCGTTGAGGCGCCCCCCCGCGAACCAGGAGACCTTGGGGACGGAAAAATCCGAAGCGTCGGTCACGTCCCAGGGCTTGAACCAGTGCAGCAGGCTGCGGGCGCGCCTCGCCCAGAACTCCGCGGGATTGGCCCGCGCGAGCAGGCACAGCTCCTCATATTCCTGCTCGCTCCTGACGCGCGCCACATCCCTGCCATGGCGCGGAGGAAGAAAACTGCTGTTCTCATAGAGGAGATTCGCCGGCTTTTGCATGGACATGGGCACCTCGTCAGGATGGTGGACAGGGAGACGGGGGTGAAGCAGGCTCCGTCCCTCGCCACAGCCCCTTGCGGGAGCGTGGGCAGTGAGGAAAAAAGACTGCTTCAATTGCTGCATAGGCCATTTACGACCTCGCGGTCAAGCCGGAAGGGATTTTTTGCCGATGTGAAGATTAAAACAAGGTGTTTCACCCTCAAGAAGACAGCACCAATATTGCTCTAAGTATCTTTTGAATGGTGAATTTCATGTGAACAGATTTGCAAAGAACAGCAGGCTACGCACAAAGAAAAATTTTAAAAATCTCCCTTGCTGCTACATAAAACCTGTAAAATCTTTCTGCTCCCTTTCCCTTGTGCAGTAAAAAATCTTTCTCTGCCTGTTCTGACCAGCAGTGATAGTGCGGGCTCCAGTACTAAAAGGGAGCTTTCCTCGAAATCCTTGGAATATCACAAACTTGTGAAATAAATCTTTAATTTCGGCCCAGTGCACCCTCCGCACCGGCCGCACTGCCCCCCGGATGCCGTCCGTGCAGCTCAGCACCGACCATCCCAAACGCAAAACGGCGCCGCCCCCTTGCGGGAACGGCGCCGCCTGAACCTTGGATCGACCCGGGCGCTTACTTGATGGCGTCTTTCAGGCCCTTGCCCGGCGTGAACTTGGCGACCTTGCTGGCGGGAATGGTGATCTCGGCGCCGGTGCGCGGGTTGCGGCCCTTGCGCGCGGCGCGGGAAACGACCTTGAAGCTGCCAAAGCCGGTGAAGGTGACGGATTCGCCATCGGCCAGAGCGTCGCGCAGCGAAGCCACCACGGCATCAAGGGCTTCTTCGGCCTTGGCCTTGGTGGGCAGGCCGGCCTTGGCATAAATTTTTTCCACAAGCTCAGCTTTCGTCATGACGTGTCTCCAGAAAGTTCAGGTTGACGTGCATATGCCAAAGGCAGGCCAGAACCCGCGCCTCACTGCGCCGTGGGATCTGCAACGGCATCCCCGCAGGGACGCCATCGCCGGTTGCGGGACATACCCGGCGCGTCCTGAGACTGCCCGGACACTGCCGCCGGCCTGATGACAATACCTCGGATTGCTTCCTCTCTAAGGAATGGCCGCGGCCATGTCAACAGAAAACTTCCCCGTTCACAAGTCCACCAGTTCTATCTGGCCGGCAGTGAGCGGGCTGCCCAAAAACAGGCCCCCTGTGCGCGCGAACCTGTCGGGATTGTCGGTGGTCAAAAAGCGCCACGCGCCCCGCTCCTCCGCCGGGTTCAACAGGCCGCGGGCACGCAGCTCGCCCTCCACGCTTTCGGCAGTGGTGGCGGCGGAATCCACGATGGTGACGCCCGGGCCCACCACATTCTGGAGCGCGCCCAGCAGCAGCGGGAAGTGCGTGCAGCCGAGGACCAGCGTGTCGGGCCGGTGCGCCGCCTCATCCGCCGTGAACAGGCCGTCCAGATAGCGGCGGGCCACGCCCTCCACGAGCGGCCCCTCCATCCAGCCCTCTTCGGCCATGGGCACGAAGAGCGTACAGGCCTGTCCGCGCACGCGCGCCCCGGGCCGGATGCGCTCGATGGCCTCCTGATAGGCGCCGCCGGCGATGGTAGCCTCTGTGGCGATGACCACGATCTCGCCATTCTCGCTGGCGCGTGCGGCGGCCGCGGCCCCGGGCTCCACCACGCCCACCACGGGCAGCGGCGCGAATTCCCGCCGCAGGGTGGGCAATGCGGCCGCTGTGGCCGTATTGCAGGCCACCACCAGCATCTTGACGCCGCGCTCCACCAGCGCCCGCGCCGCAAGCAGGGTATACTGGATGATGGTCTCGCGGCCCTTGGTGCCGTAGGGCAGCCGCGCCGTATCCCCGAGATAGAGCAGGTTCTCGGCCGGGAGGCGGGCCGCGAGGGCCTTGAAGACGGTGAGCCCGCCCACGCCGGAATCAAACAGGGCAATGGGCAAGTGCTGGGTTTCCTGCATGGGCGGCTATTCCTTTTCGAGAGTGCGGGGCGAAAACAGCGTCAGAGAGCTTGGCCCAGACAGCGGATGGCTGTAAAGAGTAAAATGGCGGCGAGCAGATATTTCAGCATGCGGGCGGAGACGAACTTCTGGCAGCGCGCGCCGAGATACATGCCCCCCATGCCGCCCACGCCGAAGAGCAGCCCGAGCAGCCAGTCCGGGCGCACGCCGAGCTCCGGCCAGAAGGGCGCGAGCAGGCTGTAAAAGCCCACGCCCGCCACGGAGGTAAGGAAGGTGCAGAAGAGCGAGGCCCCGGCCACGGCGTGCACGGGGAGCCCGAAAAAGGCAATGAGAAAAGGCACCATGATGGCGCCGCCGCCGATGCCGTAGATGCCGCCCACGAGGCCCACAGCGAGGCTGAGGAGGAATACCGCCCGGCAGGAGACGGCGTAGGTCTCCTCACCGCTTGCAAAGACGAATTCGCGCAAATTGAAGGTCACGATCCGGCACGGCGCGGCCGTACCGCCGGGGGGGCCGCCTTTGCCCGTCCCGTGGCGCGAGCGCCAGACATCCCAGAGCAGCCGCCCAGCCATATAGAGCAGCACCGTAGCCGCAAACAGCGCGAAACGCGCGGCGTCCGGCAGCAGGGTCACGCGGATGAGCGCCCCGGCAAAGACGCCGGGGAGCGTCCCCAGGGCCATGATGAGCGTGAGCGGCCCCAAAAGCCGCCCTTCGCGCCAGTAGCGCCAGACCCCGGAGGGGCAGGCAACGATATTGAACACCTGGTTGGTGGCGCTCACCCCGGGATGCACATAGCCGAGCACGCCCAGCTGGAAGGGCAGCAGCAAGAAGGCGCCGGAAACGCCGCCCATGGAAGTCAGGAAGGAGATGCCGAAGGCCGCGGCCACCGGCAGCAGCGGGGAGCATTCGACACCAGAGACGGGGAACAGCATGGCTTCTCCTCGAGGGCAGGGGCGCCGTTGCGAGGCGCCCGGGCCGGGCGCGCAGGGACGGCCACGCGCCCATGCGGCTTGACAGGCGCCCGCTTTTTTGTGCATCCTCTTGGCGCTTGATTATCGCGCTGCGGAGGCATCATGGCGAAAGAAGGCTCCATTGAAGTTGACGGCGTGGTGCAGGAAGCCCTGCCCAATGCCATGTTCCGCGTCGAGCTGGAAAACGGCCACGAAGTGCTGGCCCACATTTCCGGCAAGATGCGCAAGTTTTATATCCGCATCCTGCCCGGCGACCGCGTGAAGGTGGAACTTTCCCCCTATGACCTCACGCGCGGGCGCATCACCTACCGCATGAAGTAGGGCGCGTTTTTGGCGCCCGGGGGCGCGGCCCGTGCCCCGCTCGCAGCTTCACCGCGCATCCGCCCTCAGGAAGCATCCCGGCACGCGCCTTCACGTAACGCGACGGGTTCACGTCCCTCCCCTGCCCGGCTCATACAGGCGCCCCTCGCCTTGTGGGAGCCGTTCCTGTATCTGCCCGCGAACCGTCAGATGATACCCGCTCCATAGAGCAGGGCCACGCAGAGAAGCGCCCACAGCCCGGCCAGCACATCGTCGATCATCACCCCGAAGCCGCCCGGGAGCCAGTTTTCCGAGGCGCGCACCGGCCACGGCTTGGCGATGTCGAAAATACGGAAGCAGACAAAGGCCGAGAGGATGACCCAAAAGCCGGGATGCGCGAAGGGCAGCAGCACGATCCACACGCCCACGAGCTCGTCGATGACCACCTCGCCCGGGTCCTTGCGGCCGAGCAGTTTTTCGGCCCGGCTGGCCGCAAGGCCGCCGACCACGAAGAGCACCACGAGCAGCGAGAGACGCCAGCCGAAGCTCAGCGGCACAAAGCAGAACGGCGCCAGAAGGCAGGCCAAGGCCGTGCCCCAAGTGCCGGGAGCCTTGGGCGCCAGGCCCGCCACCCCGAGCCGGCAAAACGCCAGCACACAGTTATCCCGAAAGCGCATCCTTTTTCACCGGCTCCCGCTGCTTCCCCCGGGCCGCGCCCCGGCAGTCCTTTGCGGCCAATGGTGATACATGATGATACAAAGGGCCATAAAAGGCTTTGCCGCCTCGCAGCCCTTGAAATTCGCTGGTGCCCGGAGCGGGGGTCGAACCCGCACAGCCAATGGCCGAGAGATTTTAAGTCTCTTGTGTCTGCCTGTTCCACCATCCGGGCGTGTGGGTTGAAAATCAGTCCGGGGCGCCCCCTGGGGCCGCAGCATCCGGGCCGAGGACTTCTGCGGCAATGACCTCGACCTGATGCCGGGGCGCGTCCGCCGGGGCCGTGGGCGGCACGGGCCATTCGGCCTCCTCCCACGCGCCCTTCTGCACCCAGAAAAGGTGCATGCCCGCGAGGCTCTTGTCCAGAGCGAGCAGGCGCCCGGTGATGCCCTCGGGCAGGATGGCGGCGACGCGGGCCGCGATGCCGCGGAAAGTCTCAAGGTCGACGGATTCAAAGGCGCACTGGCAGCGCAGCATGTCGCCAAGGGGCGTGAAATCCAGATGCTCGCCCCCGGCGTCCTGCAAAAGCGCTTCCAGCCGGGCCATGAGCGCCGCTTCCGCCTCCAGCAGCTCCTCGTAGGTAAGGCTGTCGGCATAGGTAAAGCGGGCGAAAACTTCACACTGGTTCTTGTCCATGGTGGCCTCAATGCCCGCAAACTTACGCCAGAACCGGGCCACAGGCAAGCGGGCGCAGGCGCCCCGAGCCCGGGCGCTTCGGCCCATCCCCGCGCGTAGCGCTTGACAATGCCCCGCCACTTCTCTACATTCTCACAGCGGTTTTCAGGAGAGGTGTCCGAGTCGGCCGAAGGAGCTCGCCTGCTAAGCGAGTATACGGGCTTAAACCTGTATCGAGGGTTCAAATCCCTCCCTCTCCGCCAAATAAGTTCTCAGCAAAGTACGAAGAAGCCCGCCATGCCTTGAGCAGAGCGGACTTTTTCTTTTGTCAAAAAGGGCGCCAAAGGGAGCGGGCACAGGTGTACCGTGGCGGCGGGGGTGTGAGCGGCACTTTCCCGGGCGGATGGTAAGATAGCGGGAATGGCTAACAAATCGGATGAAGGAAAAGGCAAGGGCGTGTGGTCAGACCCTACCGCGCCTTGAAGGCCGCAACGATGCCAATGGCCGCAATACCCGCCACTACAAGAAACACGAGAAATTGAGTCATTGGGGGCATCCATGCGATAAAAAGGGCTACGGTGAGATTAGCCGGATTTTCGGGTAAGCCAAAACCCGACCGCGCCCAGCGCGAGGATAACCAGAATAACTGCTATGCCTGTATTCATCTTTCCGCCCTCCATATAAGCCCGACCGCGAGAGCAACGGCAAGGATGCCGGCAATCAGCGCAAGGGGCCTGCTTTCGTAAATCGCCAAGCCAAAACCGATAACGGCAATGTTTGAAAGCGTCCCTGCTATGAGCTTGGTGACGGCCTTTTTCTGTCTGTCCATTCACGCCTCACGCCCCACAGATACCCACTATCCGGCGCCCTGTCCATGCCGGGGCCATCTCCCCGTAGTCAGGAGAGGTGCGCCGTGGACATCGGAGGCGCCCCCCGCTTCCTGCCGGGCGCGCCCAGTTGTCGCAGCAGGCGTTTCCCCCAGGCATGGGGCGAAGCCGGGATGATGCGCCAGCCCCCTACACAGCCTCGCGCAGGCTCCGGTAGATCTCGTCCGAAAAGATGCCCAGCACCTCGCGCTTGATCTCGTCGTTTTCCAGCAGCAGCGTATAAAAATCCTGGTTCTGTGACAGCCCCTCGATGAGGGCGTCGTCCACGTCATCGAAGTAAGAAAATTCAAAATCCTTCTGGGTGTTGGTTTTGGCGCTGGTCTTGAGCCGGTCGGACTTCACGAGGATGTCCCGTATCTGGAGCATGGCCTTCACCACCACGTCGTTGTCATAGTTCTTGCCCGTGCGGCTGTTGATTTCGTCGATGATTTCCGAAAGCCGCTTCTCCTTGTCTTCCGTGAGACCGAAGCGCTCGGCCGTGGGCAGTTTCACGACGGGCTTTGCCACAAGGCGCGGCTCGGCATGCTCCTGCCCCTTCTTCTGCACGAAGTTTGAGGCCCGTATCTTGCCCGTGAGGTCAAAGCCCGGGCCGGAATGGCGGATATTGATGAACGCCAGCAGGTACTTGATGAAATTGTACTTCTTGTGCAGCTCCACATCCTCGAAGCACGAGGCCTGCAACAAAAATTCATACAGGCGCACGAAGCCCCGCAGGAGCTGCATGCACTCCTCCTGCTTTTCCTCGTCATAGTGCTCCAAGAGCTTCCGGCTCTTTTCCAGAAAGAACGTGAGCTGCTGTCTCTGCTTGGCCGTGGGTTTCCCCGAATACAGGATGGCGTTAGCCGTATCCACGTCCCCGGGGTCAAGGATGGCATAGGCGTCGATCTGCGCCTCCAGGTCATAGATGGACTCCGGCGTCACCGAGCTGGCGAGCAGCGTGGCCGTGAAATAGGGCGCGAAGGCGGCCTTCATCTCGTCATAGCTGTTCACGAAATCCAGCACAAAGGTCTTCTTGTCGTAGGGTGGCTTGATGCGGTTGAGGCGCGAGAGCGTCTGCACGGCGTTGACGCCCTTGAGCTTCTTCAGCACATACATGGCGCAGAGCTTGGCCTGGTCAAAGCCCGTCTGGTACTTGTTGGCCACCAGGAGCAGCTTGTTGCCCGGCTGGTCGAACATCTCCCGCGTTTGCGCCTCGGGGAAGCCGTTGAGCCCGGCCTCGGTGTATTCGGTGTCGTCATGGGGCAGTTTCACCTTGCCGGAAAAGGCCACCAAGGCCTTCATGTCGTCATAGCCCTTGCGGCCGAGGTAGTCGCGCACGGCCTGAAAATACTTGACCGCGGCCTGCCGCGAGGGCGTTACCACCATGGCCTTGGCGTTGCCGCCCAGCTCCTGCATGACCGAAGTGCGGAAATGCTCCACGATGACCTCCACGCGCTGGGCGATGTTGGTGTCGTGCAGCTCCACGAAGCGGGCTATCTGGCGCTTGGCCGCATTGGTCTTGTAGCGCGGGTCCTCCTGGATGGCCTTGTTGATTTTGTAAAATGTGGCGTATTCCGTATAGTTGCGGAGCACATCAAGGATGAAGCCCTCCTGGATGGCCTGGTTCATGGAATAGAGGTGAAAGGCCTCGCGCTGCCCGTGCTCGTTGAGCCGCCCGAACAGCTGGAGCGTGGTGGCCTTGGGCGTGGCCGTGAAGGCGAAAATGGAGACATTGGGCTGCTTGCCGTTGTGCTCAATCTCCTTCCTGATCATGTCCTCCACATCCGCCTCGGCCGCCTCGTCCCCTGCCCCGAGGGTCCTGGTCACGGCGCCCATCTCCGTGCCGGTGGTGGAAGAATGGGCCTCGTCGATGATGACCGCGAAGCGCTTGCTCTTCAGGTCTTTCACCCTGTCCACGATGTGGGGGAACTTCTGGATGGTGGTGGCGATGATCTTGGTGTTGCCCGTGAGCGCCAGGCGCAGGTCTTCGGAAGTGCACCTGTCGTCCAGCACCTTGATTTGCCCGGACTTGTGCCGGAGCGCCGTGATGGCCTCCTGCAACTGGCGGTCAACGATGACGCGGTCGGTCATGATGACCACGTTGTCGAAAACGGGGTGATCGTCCGCGTCGTGCAGGTCGGCCAGGCGGTAGGCCAGCCAGGCGATGGTCTTGGTCTTGCCGGAGCCCGCGCTGTGCTGGATGAGGTAGTTGAGGGCCGTTCCGTTGGCGCGCACATCGGCGAGCAGCTTGCGGATGGCGTCCAGCTGGTGGTAACGCGGGAAGATGAGGCTTTCCACCACCTCCTTCTTGCCCGTGGCCCCGTCCTCGCGCTCCTCCGTGTCCACGAGCATGAAGCGGCTGATGAGGTCGAGGATGGTGTCCTTCTTGAGGATGTCCTCCCACATGTAGGCGACGCTGAACTTGTCCGGCCGGGCCGGGTTGCCCGCGCCCGCGTTGACTCCCTCGCCGTTGCCCCTGTTGAACGGCAAAAAGACAGTGGCCTCGCCGTTGAGGAGCGTGGTCATGTGCACCTCGGAGAGGTCCATGGCGAAGTTGACGAGCGTGCCGGCCTTGAAGCGGAAAAGGCGCGTCGCGGGGCTGCGCTGCGTGCGGAACTGGAAGATGGCGTCCTCAAAGGACTGGCCGGCATGGTTGCACTTGAGTTCAAAGGCCATGATGGCGAGGCCGTTGAGGAACACCACCATGTCCACGCGCTCTTTCTCGCTGGCCCAGACCTCTTCCATGACGGAAAAGATGTTCTGGCTGTGCTTGCGGCTCAAGGCCGGATTGAAGGAGGTGGCCGGCTTCGTATACATGAGCTCGAGCTTGTGGTTGGCAATCTCGACGCCGTTCCGCAACACATTGAGCAGGCTGCCGCGCTTTTTCGTGGCCTCGGCGTTGATGTGGCCCACGATGGTCTCTTCCAGCGCATCCTTGTAAATCTTGCGCAGGGCGGCCATGGTGTCCGGCTGCGTTTCGTTGAGGAAGCGGAAGAGCAGCTCGCGGTCCATGGCGAACCTGGGGTCATAGTGGGAGGCCTTACGGACGAGAAAGCCGTTATCCTGTTCCAGCCGCTCCAGCAGGAACTTCTGGTAGTCTTTTTCGGAGAGGATGCTGTTCACGAGGCGGGCACCTCCTTCTTGCCGGTGACGTATTCAAAGATGAGGGATTTTTTGTAGTCGGCCAAAACACTCATTTGTATATTCTTTTCTGTAATGGTTCTATCAATCTCCGCGCACTTATTATCGAGATAATCCGCTATCTGGGTTTGCTCATCCAAGGGAGGAAGATAGAGGGGGACTTGAGAAAAATTTGAATACCTCAAGTCCTGCCCGTCTCTGATGAAATTACAGGTACTCTGCAATGCTGAAATGTAAACATCTGACTTGAAAAGCCATTTATAAAATCGATGAATAATGGTTTTTATAGGTTTTAGAACAATATAATGCCAGGTGATACAGCCTTTCACACTACTCATTTCCAAGCCACCTTGAAAACTTCGCAAACTAATCACAAAATTATTCGGTTCAACGTGCTTCCAGTTCTCAATCCCATGGTTGGCAAGGACAATTTTTGCGCCGGTGCGCTCCATATATTCTTCCTGCGGGATAATCCCCCAATTCTGACTAGCGGTGAGGAGGACATCATCGGGCTGTTTCCGTAAATCCGAATTATGAAAAAGATGCTTAGATGGAATGACCGACCAATGCGCTGGGAGCTTTTCTACCCATCGAAGCCCGCTGTCCCGCATTTCCGCGTCCGGGTTCAGGCCCTTTGTTACCGCCTCGGTGATGACGCTGCGCTTGTACTGCTCCAGCGTGTCGATTTGGACTTGGATGTCCGCGGTGAGGGCGTCTATTTCGGCACATTTGGCGTCAAGAAGCTCTACAATTTGTCGTTGTGATTTAATGTCAGGATAAACAATATATTGTTTTTTCAATTCAGAAAAATTAATAATTTTTCTAACGCCCCCTCCAATGTTGTGAAAAGCCTTACAATTATCATAGGCCTTAAGCAGATAATTAATAAATTCCGGCAAAATTTCACTATCCAATTTTTTTCTAAACACTAAATACGCAGATGTTATTATACCTGCATCTTTTACAATACCAATTCTCTGGGATACAAAATCATAATTTAAATTTAATCCGTTGAGAACAATATCCCCTGGACTTACAATTGTATATCCTAGTATTGTTCCTGCTACATAATCATCACTATCAGCATCAAAATTTTGTTTTTGAACAATAGTACCATAAGTAAATTTAAGGGCATTTTGAACTAAACCATTTTTGTTTTTCTCTGTTACTTCCTGAAAATCTGCGCGTATAGGCTTTATTGCCCACAATTTTGGGATTTGGCCCACCCACTTAACCCCGCTGTCCTTCATCTCCCGCATGTCCCTTCCCCTCACTCGAACAGCCGCGCCACGCGCTCCGAGACGGAAAGCTCCAGTTCCATGAACTTCGCCTTCAGTTCCTCGCTGGGCGCGGGCCGCTGGTACTTGTAAAAATAGCGGGTGAAGGGGATCTCCGCGCCGGTCTTGATGACGGGTTTTTTCGCGCCCGGGTTTTCCTCAAAAAACGCTTTGGCGTCCGGCACATGGGGCAGCACCTCGCGAGCCATGTAGGTGTCGATGTCCTCCTCGTATTTCACGAGCTCGGTGTCCCTGGTTTCCTTGTCGTAGATGGTCTCGCCATGCTTGTCCTTCTGTATCTCGGCCTGCTTGTCCATGACGGAGAGGCCGTCGGCAATCCTGTCCAGCAGCTTCTTCTCCACGTCAAGGCCGGCGAGCGCCTTTTTCAGTACGGGCAGGAAGGCAGCGGGGCTTGTATACACCTTGGTGCCCGGCGCGGTGCGGAGGGCGGCCACGATGGTGTCGAAGAGTGGCTTGTTTTCCTTGTATGCGGCCAGCTTCTTGGCCTCCTTGCCGGTCAGCTCCTCGGCGCTTTCCAGCTCCTCCACCTTGGCGGCGTCCCAGAGCGGCGCGAGGCCGCCTTTCGCCAGCATGGCGTCGATGCGCTCCTCCGTTATGGCGTAATTGCGTTGCAGGGGCTGCATCACCGTATATTCGCGGTAGAGAAATTCCTCATTGGGAAAAATTTTGCAAAATTCGCCGGTCGTGAAATCCGCATAGAGTTTCGTTATGGCCGCGCGGTCTTCGGCGGTGATCTCGTTCCGCTTGTTGCCGAGCGCCTTGCGCAGCTTGTGGAAAAAGGAGGTGGCGTCGATGAGCTGCACGCGGCCCTTGCGCGCCGGCCGCTTGTTCTTGGAGATCACCCAGATATAGGTGGCGATGCCGGTATTGTAGAAAAGGTCGGTGGGCAGGGCGATGATGGCCTCGATGAGGTCCTGCTCCAAGAGCCAGCGGCGCACCTGGCTCTCGCCCGAGGCCGTGGCGCCGGTGAAAAGCGGGCTGCCGTTCTCGATGATGGCGGCGCGGCCGAGGTGGTCGTCCAGCTTGTCCACGGCCGACTGCACGAAGAGCAACTGCATGTCGCCCGAGCCGGGCAGGCCCGCGGACCAGCGGCTGCCGGGGCGCGTGTGCTCGGCGATGACGGCGTGCTCCACGCCCTCGGCCGCGTCCTTGCCGCCCCAGGGCGTGCCGAAGGGCGGGTTTTCGAGCACGAAGCGCATCTTCGTGTCCGCGAAGCGGTCGGCGAGCATGGTGTCCTGAAAGCAGATGTTCTCCGCATTCTGGCCCTTGATGAGCATTTCGGCGAGGCACACGGCGTAAGACTCGGGATTGATCTCCTGCCCGAAGAGGCGCACGTCCGCCGTTGGGTTGTAGCGGCGGATGAAGTTGTACGCCGTGGAGAGCATGCCGCCCGTGCCGCAGGCCTGGTCAAGCACGGTGATGACCTTGCCATCCTCAAAAATGTCGTCGCAGCCCTCGGCGAGGAGGATATTGACCATGAGCCGGATGATGTCGCGGCCGGTGTAGTGGTCGCCGGCCTCCGCGTTTTCAGAGAATTTGCGGATAAGCTCCTCGAAGATGTAGCCCATCTTCACGTTGTCGATGGTGCGCGGGTCGAGATCCAGCTCCGAGAAGGCCTTGACCACGCTGAGCAGCCGGTTGTTCTTGTCCATCTTGTCGATCTGGCGGGCGAAATCGAGGCTGCGGATGATGTCCTGGATATTGGCGGAAAAGCCCTCGATATAGGCCTTGAAATTGGCGGCGAGGTGGTCGGGGTCGTTGACGAGACGGGCGAGGTCAAAGCCGCTGGTATTGTAGAACGGATAGCCGGACACGCGGTACATGGCCTTGGCCGGCCAGTCGGGCTTTTCCTTGTGTTTGGCGAGCACCGCCTCCTTCGTGGGCGCGAGCGCGCACTCGAAGCGGCGGATGATGGTCATGGGGATGATGACATCCTTGTACTTGTCGCTCTGGTAGGTGCCGCGCAGCTTGTTGGCGATGGACCAGATGAAGTTGGCCTCGGTGGTGACATCCACGGGGGCGTCGTCCCACATGGCGTCGGGCTTTTTGGCGTTGGGGGCCATGGTTCCTCCTGTG
>CAMWVJ010000002.1 GCA_947177645.1 uncultured Desulfovibrio sp. | reverse complement strand
CCGCAAGGTTCTTCATCCTGCGGGCTTCCGGGCTCCTCGTCCTGGGGATTGTCGGCCGCTTTCCCGGGCATGAGCGCTTCGCAGAGCGTGCGCAGCATGAGCTTGATCTCTTCCAGGCTGGCGGCCACGTCGTCGTCGGTGGTCGCCAGGGCCTGTTCCTCGTCCTTGCCGGGCGTGTCCCCGTCCGTCGGAGCCGGGTTTTCCTCGTCCGCGGCCTTGGCGGCTTCCCCGGCTTCCTCCGCATCCAGCCAGCGGCGCAGCCGCTGCCAGGGCGTACCCTTGGGCTTTTTGGCCATAGCTTCCTCGTCCTTGATTTTGCAGCGCCCTCCGGCCCTGCCGTGATCGACCAGGGCAACGTGGTTGCCCCGTATATGCGTCTGCCGCCCCACACCGGGGCGGATGCGCTCCACTTCTGCGTCATAGCCGCAAGACAATTCGCGCAAGCCGCCCTCAATGGCGGCAATGGCTTCCGCGTCCGTCACCAGGATGTCCGCCAGCACAAGGTCGCTCGCGGGCCCGGTGCCCCGGCGCACATTGGTCACGATGCCGCGGGCAAGCTCGGCCCAGTTTTCCGGGGCCACGTCCTCGTCGGGGTGATCCAGCGTGAGCGGCTTGCCCTCAAAACTGGCCAGCGCCTCCGGGCTAAAGACCTCGCTGTCGTCCCGGTAGACCAGCACTTCCTTGCCGGCAAAGCCTTCGGTTATGTCCTCGCTCACCTCTTCGGGCAGGTAGCGCATGACGCCAGTCCGCCCCAGGGCGGCCTCGCGGCACAGCAGGTATCCCTCGGGCGTCTTGTCCAGGTGCTCGGAGAGGTTAACAACGGTTCTGATACGCATGGGGGCAGCATGGACTTGGGGCGCGAAAAAAGCCCCCCCGAAAATGTTCGGGGGGGCCGGAATTGTGAGACGTGTTTACAGGGTGTTTATCTTGCCGTCTCTCGCGTCAAACGGGGGCGGCCTGTAGGTCGGCCCATGTTGGCACTTAAAAACGCTTTAGACGGCGTTTTTGAGTGAGTCCCCGAAGAACGGTTCGCACTGATCCGCCCTCACCGGGATTTGAACGGAAACAAAATCCTTATGGTTCGCCGGATTGGGGAAAAGGACGAACTCCACCTCAAAGGCTTCCCCGCTCCAGAAGATGTGCATCACTGTGCCCTTGGTGCCCACGGGGAGTTGGTAGATGTCCTTGTCGTCAAAGACGTTGGGGCCCTCCAGGGGAACCGTGAGGCGGATGGTGTCAAGCTCTTCGATCTTAGTTGCCCTTGTATTTTCCATTTTTGTCAATCTTCCCGTCGATGAAGCAATTTGTCAGGCGCGGGGTCGTGGAAATGAATTTTCCTTCCTTGTCGTCCCGGTCATAAATCCACGCGGTCATGACGTCAACCTCGCGGCCATTGTTGCCGGTGATGGGCACATACACGTTGAACCGCTGCCCGTAGATATTCGTTGGAGCCTTGGGAATGGCCTTGAGCTTGGCAAGCTGGGCCATGACCTGTTTTTCCACCTTGGCGGCGTCCTTGACCGTGAAGTCCAGCCAGTCCTTCCACGATTGCGCCTTGGCGCGAGCCTCATAGTTGGGACTGCCGTCTTTGTAAACCGCATTGGCGTTCATGGAATAGTTTGTCAGCTTTTTGGGGTCAAACTGCGCCTTGTCTACATTTAGCAGGGGCTCGCCCGGGAGGTGCGGAATGACCTCGGAGCCCACGGCCTTTTCCCACTGCGTGCGCAGGAGCCGTTGCCCGCTTTCCCGCTCCTCCTCCTGCGTGGGGAGCATGGGGCGGTACACGCCCTTGCCATCGCTCCTGGGTATGACCGGCTCCGGGTAACAGCGGCAGTTGGGAAATTCTCCGGCGTGCCCGGTCATGCCGTCAAGCGTGGGCGGCTCGCTCCACTTGACAAACTTGCCCTCCATTGCCCGGTGGCTTGGGCGCGTGGCGCCGTCGCGCACACTGCGCCAAATGTAGCCCTCGCTGCCGAACTGCTCGGAGCGCGCCTGGGTGAGGGCCGTGGCGGCCTTGCTTACCTCGGTCACGGCTATGACCTTGGCGCGGGCCTTGGTCACGCCGTTGAGGCCATAGATCTCCTCGGCCATGTCCTCGGCACGCATGCCTGTAATGAGGCTTTCGTGGGCCAGTTCGCCCGCGCGTAGTGCCGAGTCCAGCACCAGAGACTTGATGAGGCGCGTATTTTCGGCAATGCGCGCGGCCACAACCTGCCCCACGGCATCGCCGCCCAAAAATGTCCGCATGTCGTAGCCCATGCGGTGCGCCAGGCGCGCAAACTTGTCCGCGTTGTCGCGCTCTATGCCAAGCACCATGTTGGCGGCCGTCTGCTGGGCCCAGGGGCCGATGGTCTCGGCATAGTCGCGCAAGGTTGCCTCAGCGTCCCGGAGGTGATGTGTGGCCAGCACGCCCGCGATCTTGTCCGCCAGGCTTCTAAGGGCGCGCGCGTAGGCGCGCTCGGCCCCGCGCGAGGGTGTAAACACGCCCGCCTTGGCCTTGGCCGCGTCTGCCCATGACCACACCAGGCCGGGCCATGCCGGGGCGCGCCAGGGTGTGCTCGCGCCAGCCGTTGGCGAGCTTGCGAGCCTTACGGATAGCGACAGTGGCATCGTTGGCATCCTTTCATGGTAACGTGTTGCTGTCTTTATCCGTAGCTTCCTTCGTCGCAACGGCTAAAGCATTGCTGGTCAGGGGCCGCTGGTGTTGCCAGGCCGGCGAGCCCTGCCCCGAGCTCGGGCAATGGCGGCGCCGTCTCGGCCTTTTCGGCCGCCGCTATGTCCGCGTCGGTGATATTGGCAAAGCGGCCTGTGAGTCGCGCGGAGTCGCGCAGGGCTGCAAGGGCCTGGGGCTCCTTGATGATGCCGGCCTGCGTCAGGGCCGCCACGGCTTGCGCGTCCGCCGTGGCAATTTGCGCCTTGTCCATTTCCGAGGGCTGCATCAGGCTCTCAAACGCAAAGGTAAAGCCCTCGGGAAGATCCTCGCCCCACAGGTGGCGCGAGAGCACGGCAAACACCACGTCCAGGGCCGGGCGCAGGTCATCATCCTGCAAGGTGGAGATGGTGTCGTAGTAGGTGCGCAAGTCCGACTCGCCGCTGCTGAAGCCCTTGGGGCTCTGGCCCAGGAGGCGCACCAGGGGAATGCCCGTCGCCCCCGCGATCTGCTCGGCAAAGGCCTGCAAGGCGTCGTACATGCCCGCAAAGGTATAGCCGGTCGTAAAGAAGGTGTCGTTTTTGTCCAGCAGGGTAATGCCCTCATTGCTCTGCATCTGCCGGATCATCTCAAATTGCTTGACCAGCGCGGTCTCGGCGCGGCCGCCCGTGGCCAGGATGGCGCGCAAGCCCTCCACGCCTATGACGCGCAGGAAAGACTTGTACAGCAAGTTTGCGCTGCCCTGCGTGGCGCTGTCATAGGCAATAAGCCGGTCGTAGGCCTGCTCCACCACGCTGGCGCCCCAGTGCTGCTCGGTGCGGCGCTGCTGCCAGGGCAGCTCAACGCCGATGAAGCGCAAAACGCGGCTGTGGTGGATGTTCTGGCGGTCAAAGCCCTCGCCGGTGTTGACCGTATAATATTCGGGATAGCCCAAAAGCGGCCCCAGGTCGTCGATAAGAGCGGTACTGGGCGTCAGTTGCCAGCGGTCGAGCACATGCAGGCCGCGGAAGCTGCCCCGGGCAACTGCCGAAATATCCAGGGGCCGCGCCAGGTCGTCCCCGTCAATGAGCAGCACGGCCAGCGCGCCGCCGTAGAGCCGCGCCCACTTGATAGCATCCGAGAGTCGCCCCGGGCAGCCCAGGCGGCGGTAAGCCTGCCAGAGCTCGTCGGTTTTGCCCACGTCCCATTGCGCCTGGATGTCAACGCCGCCGCGCACCATGTCCTCGGCCACCACGTTGACCATGCGGCCCACGAGCCAGCTTGTGCGGTACATGTCCTCAAGTTGCAGGCGGTCGCGCGTGAGATAGCCCCCGGCCTGGTAGCCGCTTTGGGCGAGCATGTTGTCCTCGCCCAAGCCCAGCCGCGCCACGAAATTCTGGAAGCCGTCCCGCAAGCGCAGGCTGCGCCGCGCCTGTTTTGCCTTGGGTCTAATCATCGGCTAGTTTCTCCCATACGCTCAAGCCGTGGCTCTTGAGATAGCGCAAGGCCTGACTGGTGGCGTCCACCTGGTCGTCATGGGCCCCCGCCGGGAAGGCCACGAGTTCTTCCTTGTACTCGTCCAGCCAGGGCGCGGCCGCTGGAAGGTACACATTGCCCCCGGCAAACAGCGCCGTCACGGCATAGGCCCGGGCAATCTTGCTGCCGTCCGGCTCGATGGGCACAAGCCCGGGCACGTCGTCGCGCAGGGCGTCCAGCACGGCCGGCCCGTTGGCCTTGTCCTCAATGAGCACGGCCGATGTCTCCGGGTGCCGCACACACATGGCGAGCACCGCGGCCTTGCTGGCCGTAAAGCCCATGCGCGCCCGGTGCTGCTCGAGCAGGTAGTAGGCAACGCCCGCGCGGGCCCACAACTGGCCCACCACAAAGTCGCTGCCATCGGTGTCCTTAAAGGTCATGTCCCAGGACTGGATCACCTCGTCAAAGCGCTCCGGCAGGTCTCCGCGCCGCCACGTGCGGAACCACGCCTCGTCGAAGATGTTGCCGCCATCCGCCACCGGGCTCTGCTGGTACAGGGCAGACCATTGCGTAGGCGAGAGCGTGGCCCGTGTTTCCAGCAGCTTCTCCACCGGGTGCAGCTCCGGCACCAGAGCGCGGCCCTCGGCGTCCAGGGCCGGGAACTTCAGGTGCTCGGCGCGGCTGTTACGCTTGGCCACGGTGCCTATAAGGTCGTCCACGGCCCAGCTTGTAGCCATGATGATCTGCCCGGAGCGCCGGGAAAGGCGGGTCAGAAAGACCGTGTTGTACCAGCCCTCGATGGTGCGCTTGACCGTGGCCGAGCGGGCCTCTTCCTCGTTTTTGATGGGGTCGTCGATGATGCCTATGTCGACGCTCTTTCCGGTCAAGGCGCCGCCCACGCCCGCGCAAATGTAGTACCCGCGGCGCCCCACAATATCGAAGCGGTCAGAATTGCGGAGCGCCAGGCCCTCCAATGTCACCACGCGCTTGGGGTTCAGGGACGCCTCGGGGAAAAGGGTGGCGTATTCTTCGCTCATCATAATGCGCTGCACGTCCCGGTTCATGTCCCGGGCGAGGTCAGCGCCATAACTGCACGCCGCAATGCGCAGGTCAGGGTTCCTCCCGAAGGCAAAGGGGGGAAACATGCGGGAGACAAGCTGGCTTTTGCCATGCTGCGGGGGCGCCTGAAACAGTTTGACCGGGCGGCGCCCGGCCAGCACGGCCTCCAGGAAGTCATCCAGCGCGGCGCAGACGGTGCGGGAAAAGTCGCTATGGATGTAGTCCGGCATTATGTAGGACACAAAGGCCGCCATATGCCGCCGGGCCTGCTCGGCCTTGAGGGCGCGCCGCTCCTGCTCGCGCTGTAAACACTCAATGGCCTGCGCGCGTTTATGTGCCGGCATGGGGCACTTCCACGGTCAATTCGGCCAGCTTGCGCGCCAGTTCTTCGTCCGAGAGTTCTTTTATGGAGGCCGCGCTGCCAAGCTCGCGCACGCGCGCGCGGATCTGCTCGCTTGCCTCGCGCCGGGCCTCCTCGCGGATGCGCTTGGCAAAGTCCGCCTCAAGTGTCATGGCCTGGGAAAGGTTTTTGAAACTGCGCGCCAGCCTATCAATCTCGGCGGCGTCCACCTTGGCGTCCGGGTTGCCCATGCGATCCTGTATGGCGCGGTAGCAGATGCCGCGCAGCATCTCCACCAAAAGGCGCCCCTGCTCGCTCTCCACGCTTTCTGCGCCAAGCTCCTGCGCCAGCGCCCGGGCCATGTCCCGATTTTCACGCATGACCTTGGCGGCCGCCTCAAAGTTGCTGGAATAGCGCCACAGGGCCGTCCGGCTGGGCGCCGCCTCGCCCTCGGCCGCGCATTTTGCGGCCACAAAGGCGTGGAGCTCGTCCAGCGTCATACGGCCCTGGGCCAGGGCCTTGTCGATCTGGCTGCGCAGGGAAAGCGGCAGGCGCGTCACCGTGCTTTTGCGGCCCATATTAGTCCCCCAGCCGGGGCCGCTTGATGCCCGGCACCACCACAAGGCCCCTCGCCACCTCCACGCCCCGGGAGGTGACACGGAAAATAGGCACCGTGCCCACGTATTCAACGCGCAAAAGCCCCCGCTCCTCCAGATACGACGCGTCCTCCATGACCTGCACGCGCGGTACGCGGTGCGCCATGAGTTCCAGGGCGTCCTGCATGACGCTGGCACTCATGCGGCCGTCCGCCTCCTCGGCCAGGAAGCGCAGGATGACCAGGCGGCGGTCTTGCGCAAGGCGCTCCTGAAATTCCGCATTGTGAGACATCTCCGCCCCGCCCTCCTATTTCATGTGGACTTCCTGGAACATGTCCACGGTGCGTTCCAGGCGGCTTATCATGTGCTCAAAGCCATCCATCTGCGCGCGCAGGCCTTTGACATCGCCCTCCAGTTCCTTGACCGTCACCATGATGTCCTGGAGCTCGGCCGAGGTGGGCAAATTGTCCAGCTTGCCGTTGAGGGCCTGCAATGTCGTGGCGCGCGCGTTCTGGCGCCGCTCCACAGCATCAATGCGGGCCTCGAGGCCGGCATTGGCGCTTTTGCGGCAGGCCTCGCAATCCTGCCGGGTGACAAAGACCTTCTTGATAGACCACCACAGCCACAGGCAGGCGCCCGTGGCCACAAACTGAATGATGCCCGGCAGGTAATGCCAGAGCAAAGAGGCCACATGCTCCATTAGTCATCTCCCGGCGCGGGCGCCTTGGCTGGCGGCTCGGCTGGCATAAGTTGCGCCTCGTAGCAGTCGAGGGCGCCGGAGAGCCCGGCAATATAGTCCCGCATGATCTGGTCGCGCAGCTTCAGCAGCGCATAGCCCCGGGGGCTCTCCAGCAGGTCAAGCCCGGAGAGCCTGGGCAGCTCCGGGGCGGCAGGGCGCGCGCAACGCGCCGGCCAGATGATCACCGGCGCAGGCTCGCGCGGGGCCGGGGCGCCCGCGCAGGCACTACAAAGGGCGGTCAAGATCAGCACACAAGGCACGGCGCGTGGCATCGTCCGGCACTCCCTGGGCTTCCGCCCCGCTCATGGGGCGGAGGGTCATGTTGGTAAGGATGTCCTGCCAGCGCTCGGCATCAGCGCGGGCGGCGGTCTCGCGGTCAAGGCATGCCTGCGCCTGCACCATGAGGGCCTGTGTGGCCGTGTTGGCGCGGTCATTGGCCGCCTTCCACATGGCGATATTTTCGCGGAGCTGCCCCATTTCAGCCCCGGCACGGGCGGCCTCGGCCTTCCACTGGGCGGCTTCAGCCTGTGCTGCCGTGACCTCCAGTTGCTTGATGATAAAGGCCCCGACGATGACCGCCCCGAAAACGAGGTAGATGATGGTATCTCTCACGGCCGCCCCTCCTGGGTGGCAAGCTCGGCCAGCGCCGGGCGGTAGCGCTCGCGGCGCTCGCCCATGACGTTGCGCACGTAGGCCCGGTTGACGCTGTAGGGGGACTTGTCCGCGTAGGCCTTGCCCATGCTCTTGCGCGACTTTCGGCTGTGCGTCTCCACATGGCCGCGCCACCGGCCCTGGTCACAGCCCTTGACGCGCCCGCAATAGGCCCGGTCTTGCAAGACGCCGCCGAGGCCCCCGTTGTAGGCCGCCAACATCATGGCCGCGCGGTCGTCGTCCGTGGCGCAGCCCTTCAAGGCGTTCCAGGCGTGGCGATTTTTGAGCACCAGGGCGCGCAACTGGAGGCGCGGGTCATAGCGGTCTTCCCAGCGCCACGTCTTGAGGCTCGCGTGCAGGTGGCGCACGTCGTCAAAATTGTTAAAGCGCACCTTGCCGGCGCCATCGTAGGCGATGGTGATTTGCCCCAGGCCAAAGCCATACTCGCGCGAGGTCTTGAGTTCGGTGCGCGGGTTCCAGCAACGGCGATCTTTGAGGCCGTAGCACGTCTCCTGCTCCACCTGCCCGGCGTAGATGGCCGGGTCGAAAAAGTCCGGCGTGTAGGCCAGGTGCTCCTCGAAGAGCATGGGCAGGTACAACTGCGCCAGCAGGGGCAGCGCCAGCAGGGCCGAGGTCATGGCTACTTGCCCCAGGCCATGAGGGTAATGAGCAGCCCGAGGATCAGGATCACCCGCGCCAGCACAACCAGGGCCGCGGCCACGTTGTCGTCCACCAGCGCCGCGCGGATATGCTGGGAGAGACGCAGGTAGGGCATGAGGATCTTGGAGAGCATGAGCGCCGCACCGGCCATGCCGATGACATATGCCAAGTAGCCGGCGAGGCCCAAGGTGGCCGCGGGGTCAGTCAACAGCCCCAGGCCCAGGCCCGCCGCCAGCAACAGGAGCGCCCGGAAGTCGTACAGCGGGCGCAGGGTGAGAAATAATTTCTTGAGCAGGTTCATAAATAGCCTCCTGCGCTGGTGTAGCGCAGGAGGCTTCAGAGCGCCCCCCCGAAACAGTTCGGGGGGCGAGTGGGGCGGGGTCAGAGATCCAGCAGGTTGCCCTGGCGGTTTTTGGGCCTTGCGGACTTGGCCACATATTCCACGTAACGCTGCGTAACGTCAAGGCGGAGCGCAATGTCGCGCGGGGGCGTGCCCTGCGCCAGCATATCCAGTATCTTGCCCTTGCTCGGGCCGGCCTTGCGCCGGTTAGGGACGGCAATCATCGCGCCGCCATAGACCTGCGCCAGCTTGTGCAGGGCCGGGACGCCAATGAGCTTGGCCAAGTCCCCAACAGGGGCCGCCACGTGGGGCACATAGAGTGGCACGCCGCCAAGCGTACTACACAGGGTCTGGGCCGCTTCGTTGCCTATAATGCCCGCAAGTTCGCCCCAGCTTATCCAGCACGCGCCCATTAGTATACCTGCCTGCCGTGGCGCCGGGCGTCCCGCGTCAGGGCTGCGATGACGCCGCGCAACTGCTCGGGCGTGGCCTGGTCAAGGGAGCGCGTAACGCCGCCGGACTGCTTTTTGAGGATGCTGACGGCATAAGCCCAGGGCATGTCCGTGCCCTCCACGCGGCCCTTTTCGGCAAGCTGCGCCTCGATCTTTTCGAGGAGCGCCTTGCGGCCCTGCCCGGTATCGTCCCGGGCAAGCGTGGCCGGCACCGTGCGCTTGCGGCTTTCCCCGCGCCGGGCATGGCCGCGCCGGGGCCTAAAGCCATAGGCGCGCAATTCAAAGACCATGCGCTGCAAGCCCTCGCCGTCCAGGTGCGCCGCGCTCGAGACGCCAAAGTTGCCCTCAAGCATGGCGCGGTATTCGTCGTCCCGGAGGCCTAGCTGTTTCTTGGCCACGTGGATCTTGGCGAGGAGCGCCTTGCGCATTTCCTCGGAGACGGTGCCCCGCTTGCGGCGCGGGGCGTGAGGCTTGGGCGCAGCCTGGGCCGGGGCCTTTTGCGGCTCCCGGGGGCGGGAAAAGTGGATCACGCGCGCGCACATGGCTAGGCCTCCTCCTGTTGGATCATGCGCCGGCGAATGCTCGCAGGCTGGTACTTGGCGGGCAGGGGCGTCACGTCCTCGCAGCGGGCATGCCAGTGGCGTCCGGCGGCGCTGACCAGCACATACCAGCAGCCGTCATGCGCCAGGATGGGCTCGGAGTACGTCCAGCCCATAACGGGCTCGCCCACCTCAAGCTCGCCATCGCCGGGCAGCCACACGCGGACGCGCATCTCATCGCATATTTCCGGGCGCGGCGTGGGCTCAACCGGGCCAGCAGCCAGAAGGGCCGCCAGAAATTCCGCAAGCCGGGCGCGATCCATGTACAGGGGCGCGCCGTCAACACCATCATGCCAGCGCCTGTTTACGCGCACGCGCCACGCACCATCCGGGCCGCCGTATATTTCGGCCGGCGAAAGCTGGATGCGCACGGGCTTGCCGTCCACGCGCAACACACAGGAGGCCGGGAAGCGGCGCGGGTCAGGCCTCATAGCGCGTTCCACTCGCTCTCTTCCACGTCCGCGGCGCTCCCGCGCAGCCGTGCCCAACACTTCGGGCAGCGGTAGTCATTGGTGGGGCGCCCGCAGTCATGGCAACGGCGCTTTGTGCCGTGCCCGTATTGGCGGATGCCTCCGCGGGGCGGTATCTCGGGGGCGATGGGCCTAGGCTCCGCATAGCCCGCGGCCGTGGCCGCGCCCTCGCCAAAAGCCAAGAGCAGGAGGCGCCGCACAGAGCGCAAGCTGTCTGCGATGTAGTAATACGGCCCCGAGGGATCATTGCGGCGCACGAGGTGGAGCGGACGCCCTTTGCGCCCTATGCACTCGCCCGCGCGGTTGATGTAGTAGCCATCGAGGCCCGGCAGCGGCACAAAGCCCTCGGGGATTGCCTTCTCCTCTTTCTCCACGGGCTCCGGCTCCGGCGCCGGCTTGGGCTCCGGCTTGGGTGCGGGCTCCGGCGTGGGTTCCGGCGTGGGCTCCGGCGTCCACGCCAGGGCAATAAGCTCCTGGGGCGTCAGGCGCACCAGGATGCCGCCGCAGGAGAGCACATAGCGCGTCCCGCGCCGGCCAAGCTCATAGCCCGAGGACTTGCGCAGCCTGCCGCGCTCGGAGACCTGGTAGCCCGGATAGCCGGGTACATCGCGCCATTCCATGCCTAGCCCTCCTGCGCCCGCTTCCTGGGCGCCCCGGCCGCGTTGAGCGCGTCGAGCATGACTTTCACCATCGCCTGCGTTTTTTCGGGCGCTCTTTTGCCCTGGTGGATAAAGCAGACCAGGCTGTCATCCGAAAGGTCTTTGATAAACCAGGCATCAGCCTGGGAGCGGCGAAGAATAAAGCGTTGCGGATGTCCAGCCATTATTGCACCTGCCGTATCTCATAAGCCTGTTTCAGGAGATGACCGCATTGCGGGCACACGTCAGGCTTACTCTTGAGGGAATAGCCGCCCAAAAGAGCAAGCAACAGGGCCGCAAATAAAAAACTCCCTTTGCCGCTTTTCCACGCGGCGCGTACCATGTAGCCCACAAGCGCAAATCGGGCGCAGGTGATAATGGCAAAGGTGGCGAGGATGGGTTCCACGTTGTCCCTCTTGGCTGCTCGTCAGTACCAAGGCGCCGCCCCCGGTAGACCGCGCCGCCCTGGAATGGGCGGGCGGTTTCGCTTCAGTCTTCCACGCCGTCCGGAGCAAAGTTATCCGCGCCGCGCAGCCATTCCAGGGTGTCAATGACGCCCTGTTCGTAGTCGTGGTGCGGGCGCTCGTAGCGCGAGCGGTCGTCCGGCAAGTCGCGTATCGCCCACTTTTCCACTCGGTCGATCTGTTCGTCGGTTCGCACAATGTTCACGCCCGGCCTCCGTTGAGCGCTTCCTTGAGCTCCTTTCCGGCCACAAAGCGCACCACCACGCAGGCCGGGATTTCCACGGGATCGCCCGTGCGCGGGTTGCGCCCGGTGCGCGCGGGGCGCTGCTTGGCCTCGAGCTTGCCGCCCGCCAAGGGCACGGTCTCGCCCCTGGCAAGAGCATCCCGCACCGTCTCGGTCAGCGCCCCCAGAAAAGCCTCGGTATCGGCCTTGGTGACGCTCCTGTCATAGCGCCCGCAACGGGCAGCATGAGTCAGCTTGTCCACAAGTTCTGCTTTGGTCATTGTGCGTCCTCCGTAGTGGCGTGTCTGCTCTCCATCTCTTTTACAGTTTCATCCAATGCCGCAGCGACTGCGGCATGGAGCTTTTTATCCAACACACCGCAACACGGTCGCAGACAGTCTTCATACGCAGACTGTATGGCAATAAAGCCGTTACTGGTATATTGAACCATGATAACCATATCTTTGTGCATAAATGCCACATTGTCGCATTGGACGTTCATCTATGCCCCCTCCGGCACGGGCTCGCGCGGAATGTCCACGAAAAAGTCGTCGGTCTGCTTGATTTTCAGTCCCACCAGGGCAAGGCGCTCCTCGGGCCAGCCAAGCAACACGGCCTTGGCAAGGCTTTCTTTGACCATGATGCCCTCGGCCAAGCCAAGCTCGCGCAGGCGCGCCAGCGAAGCCTCCACGGTCACGCCGCTCTGCTGCACGATGGAAGGCATCGACAAGCGGAAGCCGATTTTCCCGGCGCCAAGGTCAAGAGTTTTGCCATCCGTAAACAGTTCCTCTTTGCGCAGCTTGGCCCAAGTGCAGAGAGCCTTTTCCAGATCCTTGTAGCGATCCCGCAGCCCCGCCGCCTTCTGCGCGGCCTCGGCCTTGGCCTGGTCGATTTTTTCCTTCAGCTCCACCTCAATGAGGGTCAGTTCGCGGTCAATGCCGGCCATATCCGCCACGGCCTCCGTAGCGTCATTTTTGTCTGTCACCACAAAGGCCCTCACAACTCGCCGTGCCATGTTTACGCCTCCTCGGCCGTCTCTTGCGGCGGGCAAAAGTGTGCCTCCAGCGTGCATACGCAATCGGCGAGCGCCGAAAGGTTGATGCGCGCCATCCTGATGACCTCGTAGTCCTCTTCGGAGAGCCGCCCGGCCAGTTCGCCGAGCTGCGCGCTCGTATTGCGGATCTTCTCATGCAACATTGGTTTTCTGCTCCTGTTTTTTGGGGTTGAAATGCCGGCAGCCGTTGCGGCAGGCCCGGTAAACACTCACGGCCAGCGGAGACGCGCTGACAAAGGGCTTTCCCTGCTCCTCCTGGCATTGCGCCGCCGAGATCATGCCCAGGGCCGGGCATGCCAGTATCTCGGCCATCAGCATGGCGCGCACGCGGCCGGCCAGGAAGTCCAGCGAGGCGGCGTACCTGGCATTAATGACGCGGGAGACAAGGGCGGGACTTACCTTGATACTCACGGCCACCTGGCGGATGCTCCGGGCATCGCAGGCTTCGGCCAGGCGCAAGATCCAGTCCGGCGCGGCCGCGCCCCAGGCAGCCCGCGCCCGCTCCACGGCGCCCCCGGCCCTCATGCCGCGCCCTCGGCCGCGTCAACGGCCTCCTGGAGCGTCTGCCCGGCCATGATCTTGCCGGTGTTAGGGTCGTAGAGCTGCTTGACCTGCAACACCTGGGGCGCCTTGGGGCCGGTGTCCCTGACAAGCCGGTAGGGCGCGCTCCGCTTGCGCGGAGCCTGGAGATAGCCGCCGCGGGCCAGCCAGTTGCAATACTGTGTGGCGGTCGTCAGCTTAATGGTTATGCCGGCCATCGCCGCGTTGGCCACAAGGTCTCGCGCGCCAAATTCCCGGAGCACGCGCATGGCGCGCCACATGACCTGTTGTGCCGGTTCCGGCACCGCGCTCCCGTCCCTGCGCACGCGTGGGGCGTCCACGCCCACGTCCCGGCACAGGCGGTATCGGGCATAGTCACCGGGGCACTGTTGCGGCTCCACCACCTCAAGGATGCCCGCCTTGCACAGGCCGGAGATATAGTCGCGGATGCAGTAGGTGCTCCCATCCAGGCCGGCCTTACTCTCCAATTCCGGGCCGTAAAAGGTCTTGAGCTCGCGTATGGCGCGCCACAGCTTTTCGCGCGTGGTGAGCACGCCCGCCGGGGCGAGTTTTACGGGCTTGCGGCTGCTGCTCATGACCGCCCCCGCACCGGCGCCTCGCCCGTGTACATGGGGCGCTTGCCCCACTCGGTGAGGCCCATGCTCTTCTTGCCCGTGGACAATCCGGCCTGCTGCGCCCGCTCAAGGTTGACGCAGATACGCCGCGCCACGCCCTTGCTCACCGTGTGGATCTGCTCGAGCAGGTCGTCCTCGATTGTCACTTTGTCACAGTAGAGGTCGCGCAGGGCGCGGGCGTCCGCCATGGTGGCGTATTGCGCCGGCAGCCACTCGAGCACGCGGTTGTGGATGCGCTCCCACCGCGCAAGGCCCGCGGGCAGGTGTTCCTCACCAATGAGCAGGATGGCCGCGCCCGAGGCCTCGTAGATGTCCCGCACAATCTCAATGCTGGACTTGGCTACCAGGTGGTCACACTCGTCCACGATCAGCGGCCGGCAGCTGGTGGCGAGCTGCGCCGCCACCTGGTCTTCCATGTCGTAGATGGTCTTGGCGGGGACGATCCCCATCACTTTAAGGATTGCCTGGTAGACGGCCTTGCGCGTCCAGCTTGACTTGGCCTGGACGTAGTAGGCTTGCAACTGCATGACAGCCACGGCAGCCGCCGTGGACTTGCCCAGGCCCGAGGGGCCGTAGAGGACGACGATGCCCGGCAGGTGCGCGGGGCGCTTGACGGCGCCCTGGAGCGCCGAGACCGTGAGGCCCACGTTTGCGAGCGGCGCCTTGCCGCCCAGGTTGACAATCTGCTTTGACTCTGCCATTGTGGAGTCCTCCTGTTTTTGGCGGGGTGCGTTGGTAGTGCGGCGCGCCCCGCGTTTTTTATTGGTTGACGGCCCGGAGCGGTTCCGGGTCGATCAGGGCAAAGCCCCGAAATTCGTTACTTTCCGTATAGATTTGCAGCCATTCGGCCTGCTCGGCGGTGAGGCTTTCGCCCGCGGCCTGGCGCGCCTTGAGGCGCTTCCACAGGGCATACTTTTCTTGCGGGTGTTCCGGCAGCCAATGCTCGGCCTCGGCCTGCGCCATGGTGGCGCGGGCAAGCTCCAGCGCCGCGGCCACGTCAACACCCGTGGGCAGGCTTGCCGGCTCTTCTACGGCCTGCACCGCCTGCGCAGCGGCCTCCAAGGCGTTGCTCTCATGCTCCACCACTTCCGGCGCGGCCGGTGTTGACGCCGCCTCAATGGCGCGGGCGCGATCCTGGTACATTGCCATAATGTCCGCGGCCGCATGCTCGGCGCCCGTGCTTTCCGCGGCCACGTCCAGCACCTTGCGGGCGCTGGTGATGGCGGCCATCTGCTTGCGGCGCTTGTCCCTGGCAAGCTGCATGCGCTCCTCAAGGGCGAGGCCCGAGACCTCGGTGGCCACGCCCAGAAAATCGCCGTCCTCGCCAAAGATCCACGCCCGCGTCCTGTCCGTGGGGTCGACGCGCACCTGCGCGCGCTCGCCCACGTGCGGGCCGAGGGCGGCGGAGTCGTAGCGCATACCGTCCAGGCGGATGCCTTTTTTCGTTATCTCACGCCAGCCCGAGTCCATGAGCAGCACGTCCAGGGCGCGCTCTTGCTCGCCCGTCAGGCGGCGCACTTCGCCCGTCCATGCCTGGCGCATCTGCCAGGGGGTTTTGCCCTTGAGGCCGCTGTGAGGCTTGTGGCGGTAGACCGTATCTGTCCAGCGGTCGCAGAACTCTTGCAGCTCTTCGGGCGTGATCGCCATGGAAAGCTGGTCTTGCTCCGAGGACATCAAGCGCTTGGCGAAGGTCTCGCGCTCGCGGATCTCTTGGCGCGTGGCTACATTGTGCCCGAGGTAGCAGGGGCACAGCGGGAGCAAGTGGTGCGAGAAGGTGCGGAAAACGCGCTCAATGGCGGGCTTCAGACGCGGTTGAAAAGGCGGAAGGATGTCAGGGACAATGCCCAAATCCAGAAAAATGCCCTGCATGAACGTACTGACAAATTCTTTGCCATTGTCAGTAACTGCAACACGCGGCACGCCCCAGTCGAGGATACAGCGGCGCGTCAGGTTCGCCACGGTGCGCCCGGTGGAGCGCTCCGCAACTTCAAATTTTACCTCACGCGAATAACAGTTGATAATTCCTACGATGGTGTACCGCTTGTTATCCGACAGCATGAGGTCAGCGGGCGTGCCGTCGAATTCCCAGCGCTCGTTGTATTCCGTCAGGCCCTCATAGGCCACGCCAGTTGCGGACTGATACTGGCCGCGCCACTTGTCCGGCGCGGTTATGTAGGCCAGCAGGGAGCGGTGCGTTGCCTTCCAGTTGGCAATCCACGTCTGGAGCCGGCGCAGGGACGGCACCTCAATGTCGTGGCCGTGGTGCGCCAGGGCCTCGATACGCTCGCGTATAACGGCCGCGCTGGCGTTAGGATACTGGCGCACCATGCCCAAGATGGTGTTGATGACCACGTCCTGCCGGTCGATGCAGCCCGCGCCGCGCATTTTTGGGGCGTATTTGCCGCCGAGCGAGGCCGCGCCATCTGCCTTGGCGCTGGCGTCCCAGCGGCGCAGGGAGCTCATACACAGGGACGGCAACTCGGCCCGCGTGGCCTCGGAGAGGATTATTTCCCCGGCATTGTAGCGCCGCGCGAAGGTCTCAAGGGCCATCGTATAGGGCAGGCCCGAGTCCGCCGCGAACGTGCGCGCCGCCAGTGTAGCCTCAATGCGGGCATCCGCGCGCCGCTTGGCAGCGCCGGAGAGTGAGGCGAGGGAGGCGTGCGCCCCCCCAATGCGGACGGGGGCCGCGCCGGGCGGGGGTGTCGACCTCCTCGCACATATTTACAGCGGACCCTGGGGGGGCAAAGAGAGGAGGAGTGGTGGGGGGGGGGGGTGGCAGAA
>CAMWVJ010000001.1 GCA_947177645.1 uncultured Desulfovibrio sp. | reverse complement strand
GCCGCCCACAACGAGCGCCGGGCCCGGCGCGGCGCCCCCGGCGCGGAGGAGGCGCTCCGGGCCCGCGGGCGAGGGCTTGGGCCGGGCGCATGACGCCGAGATTACCGGTTCAAAATAGGGAGGAAGGGAAAAAAAGTCCAGAACCCTCTCGATGCCCACATCCGTGCGGTTGGTGTCGATGGCGAGGCGGCATCCCGCCGCATGCAGGGCCTCGATGAAGGGCCGAAAGCCGGGCATGAGCCGTATCAGGGGCAGCACCGTGCGGCCGTAGTCCACCCGGTTCACGGCGTCCATGATCTCGCCGTGCCGCGCCTCGGGCACCATGCGCCGGAGCGCTTCCATGGCCGTGGCCATGAACGCGTAGCTTTCCTCCTCCGGCCCCATGGCGGGGAGGTCCATCACGGCGAGCACGCCGTTGTAAAAGGCCCGGTTGGCCTCGCGCGAGTCGATCATCACGCCGTCGCAGTCAAAGACCACGCCGGCCAGCCCCTGCGGGAAGATCTCCGGCGCGATGCGGGGAAACTTCATGGCCGCCCCCAGGTGATCCAGACGCGAAGCTCCGCCGGCCCCTCCGGCCGCTGCCGGCCGAGCGCGCGCCAGAGCGGCGCCTCGGCGGCCACCATGCGCCCCGCGTCTTCCGGAGCGCAGCCGAGGCGTTCGCCCCATTCCGGCGCGGGGTGGAAGTCGAGGCTGTCGAGCAGTTCCTCGCGCATGGGGCCTTCCACAAAAAACACGGCCTCCGCGGAAACGAACACGGCCGCGCTGGCCACGGCCGGCCGCCACGGCGGGACGAGCCCGGGATGGAGCGCAAGCGCCGGCTCGGCGGCGGCATCCTCCCGAGGGGCGGCATCCGCCTCCTCTTCGCCGAAGCCCCGCGCAAGACGGCCGAACCCGCGCGCGCAGCCCGCGGCGAGGGAGGCGAGCTCGGCGAGCCTTTCTTCCTGGAGCCAGAGCCAGAGCAGGAGCTTTTGCGCCTGTTCGGCGGCGATACGGGCGGGCACGGAGGGTTCGGTCTGCGGGCGGCTGCCTTTCTCCGCTTCAGAGCTTTCGGCAAAGGCCGCGAGGTCGGCCAGCTCGCTGAGCTCGCGGGCGCGCCGCTCCTGCTGCGCCCTGTCGGCCGCGTCCCGGGCGCCTTCAAGGTCGCGCGCGGTGAGCCCGGCAAAGGCCGCGAGCAGGGCCGCGGCCTCGGCACGGCTGAAGGGATAGCCGTCGGGCGCGTGCCAGCCCGCGGGCACTTCGCCGCCGGGCGGCCTGTGCCCGGGCCAGAGCCTGAGCGCCCCCGGCGCCTCGGGCATGCCGGCGGCCGCCTGATCCAGCCCTTCCGGGAGCGGCCCGCGCAACAGGGGCAGCCGAATGCACAGCGGGGCGGTCATGAAAATTTCTCTCCCGGGGAGGGCCATAATGATTCCTTCATAAATTCTGCCGGGAGGAGGACGATACGCGCCCGGGCGCCCGAGCGCAACGGGGAATTTGCCGGCCCGGCCCCACCCCGGCGCCATATTTACGGGCAGGGGATTTTCGCGTACTGTCGGGGCCGAACTCCCATCGCCGGAAGGCGCGGCCCTGCCGCCGCCAACGCCGGTGCAGCCAAGGAATAGCCGATGAAGGACGAAGTCAGCAGCCGCATGAAGCGCGGTCTGGAAAAGGCCCCCCACCGTTCCCTGCTCTACGCGCTGGGCTTGACGCGCGAAGAGATGGACCGCCCCTTCGTGGGCATCGTCAACGCCGCGAGCGAGATCGTGCCCGGGCACCTGCACCTCGGCGCCCTCGCCGACGCTGTCAAGGCCGGCGTGCGCCTCGCGGGCGGCACGCCCCTGGAATTTCCGGCCATCGCGGTCTGCGACGGCATCGCCATGAACCACGAGGGGATGCGCTTTTCGCTCCCCTCGCGCGAGTTCATCGCCGATTCCATCGAGATCATGGCCCGCGCGCACGCCTTTGACGCTCTCGTCTTCATCCCCAACTGCGACAAGACCGTGCCCGGCATGCTCATGGCCATGCTGCGCCTCAACCTGCCCTCCATCCTCATTTCCGGCGGGCCCATGCTGCCCGGGAACCTCGCGCCCGGCAAGCGCGGCGACCTCATCACCGTGTTCGAGGCCGTGGGCAAGGTGCGTGCGGGCGAGCTCGACGAGGAGGGGCTTGAGGTCATGAGCGAGCGCGCCTGCCCGGGCTGCGGCGCCTGCGCGGGCATGTTCACCGCCAATTCCATGAACTGCCTCGCCGAGACCATCGGCGTGGCGCTGCCCGGCAACGGCACCATCCCGGCCGTGAGCGCGGCGCGCATCCGCCTCGCCAAGACCGCGGGCATGAAGGTCATGGAGCTTTTGCAGAACGATATCCGCCCGCGCGACATCGTGACGCCCGACGCCGTGGCCAACGCCGTGGCCGTGGACATGGCCCTCGGCTGTTCCACCAATACCGTGCTCCATCTCCCGGCGGTCTTCGGCGAGGCCGGGCTCGACATGGGCCTCGAGGTCTTCGATGAGGTGAGCCGCAAGAGCCCCAATCTCTGCAAGCTCTCGCCCGCGGGCAAGCATTTCATGGTGGATCTCGACAATGCGGGCGGCATCCCGGCGGTCATGAGCGAGCTCGACAAGCTCGGCCTCATCCACGAGAACTGCATGACCGTCACCGGCAAGACCGTGGGCGAAAACCTGCGTGAGCGCCATGCCCGCATCCTCGACGAGGAGGTCATCCACACCGTGGACAAGGCCTATTCGCGCGAGGGCGGCATCGCCATCCTGCGCGGCAACCTGGCGCCGCAGGGGGCCGTGGTCAAGCAGTCGGCCGTGGCGCCCGAGATGATGCGCCGCGAGGTCACGGCGCGCGTCTTCGACTCCGAGGAGGACGCCATGCACGCCATCCTCGACGGCATGATCAAGGCCGGGGACGCCGTGGTCATCCGCTACGAGGGGCCGCGTGGCGGCCCGGGCATGCGCGAGATGCTCTCGCCCACCGCGGCCATCACCGGCATGGGCCTCGGCAAGGACGTGGCCCTGCTCACCGACGGGCGCTTCTCCGGCGGCACCAACGGCGCGGCCATCGGCCACATCTCGCCCGAAGCCGCGGACGGCGGGCCCATCGCGCTGGTGCGCGAAGGCGATGTCATCAGCATCGACATCCCGGGCCGCAAGCTCGAGCTTCTGGTGGACGAGGCGGAGCTTGAGCGGCGCCGCGGGGAGCTGAAACATCCTGAAAAGAAAAGCCCTTACCCGGTGCTTAGGCGCTACGCCAGGCTTGTGAGTTCCGCGGCCACGGGCGGCCGCTACAAGGAAATCTGAGCGCTGGCTTGGCCATGCAGGAGAGCGTGCGCTACCCGGCGCCGGGCTGCATAGTGGAGTATCTGGAGGGCAATGCCGTCCAGATAGCCATGGTGATGGAAGAGGCGGGCGGCAAGCTGCGCCTCTTCCTGCCCAATCGCCGCGAGACGCGGCTCACCTCGGCGCGCGTGCTGCCGTGGCTCGGGCCGCTCCATGAGGGGGCGCCCGGCAAGGGCGAGATGGCGCGCCTGCTCGAGGCCCACAAGGCCCGGCGCGAGCAGCTTGCGGCCGCCGTGCCCGTGGACGAGCTTTGGGAGCTGGCGCAGGGCGAGGTGGAGGCCGCGCCGGCGCGATGGTTCGCCGAGCTCATGGAGACGGCCCCGGGCCCGGACGAGGTGGCGGCCTACGGCCGCGCGCTCCTCGCCTGCAAGAGCCGTTTCCGCTTCCAGCCGCCGGACTTCCAGGTCTATGACGCCGAAACGGTGGAGCGGCGGCTTGCCGAGCAGAAGGCCCGGGAGGAGCGCGAAGCCCTCGTGGCCGGGGGCGCGGCCTTTTTGCGCCTGCTCTGGGAGGTGGCCAGCGGCCGCAAGGCGCTTGCGCCCCAGGGCGAGGGCGCGTACGCCGCCGAGGGCGTGCCGTGGCCCGCGCCGGAAGTGGCCGACCGGCTCAAGGCCCTTTTGCGGGCGCGCATGATCGACCCGGAGACGCAGGAGGACGACGCCCTCTGGCGCCTGCTCGCCAAGGGCCTGCCGGACGTGCCGCATTTGCCGCTCCAGCTGCTCATGGCCTGGGGCGAGCTTCCGCCGCACCATGATTTCTGGCTCGACCGCGCGGGCTATGACGCCGGCGATACCTGGTGGCAGCCCTTCGCCCCCGAGGTGGCTCAGCTCGCGGCCGGCGCCGGGCCGGAGCTGCCCCCCTGCGAGCTCCCCTTCATCAGCATCGACAGCGCCACCACGCGCGACGTGGACGACGCCTTCTATGTGGAGGAAAGGCCCGGCGGCTGGGACGTGACCGTGGCCCTCGCCTGCCCGGCGGCCTCGTGGCCCTTCGGCTCCGCGCTCGACAAGGCTGTGCTGCATCGCGCCACGAGCATCTACCTCCCCGAGGGCGACTGCCACATGCTGCCCGAGCGCCTGGGCACGGATGCGTGGTCGCTCCGCGCCGGGGAGGAACGGCCGGCCTTTTGCGTGCGCGCGGCCGTGGACAATGACGGCACCGTTGGCGAATGCCGCTTCTTCGCGGCCCGGGCACGCCTTGCGGCCAACCTCGCCTATTCCGACGCCCAGGCCGTACTCGACAATGCGGCGGAGGCGGACAATCCCGCCGCGCCCCATGCCGCGCAACTGCGCATGGGCGTAGCACTCGCCCGTGCCCGCCAGGCCGCGCGCATAGCCGCCGGCGCCGTGGTCATGGAGCGGCCCGAGCCGCAGCTCGCCCTTGAAGGCGAGGGATGGGACACCACGGTGCGCCTCTTTTGCCCCGAGCCCGCGGCGGACGCGCAACTGCTCGTCCAAGAACTCATGATCCTCGCAAGTTCGGCCCTTGCCGAGTGGGGCGCGGCCAACCATGTGCCCCTGTTGCACCGCACGCAGGACGTGGCCGTGCCGCGCGAATACGCGGGCATCTGGACAGAGCCGGAAGACATGGCCCGCATCCTGCGCGCGCTCATCCCCTCCACGCTGGAGGTCACGCCACGGCCGCACGCGGCCCTGGCGCTCCCGCGCTACGCGCCCGTGACCTCGCCGCTCAGGCGTTACCCGGATCTGGTCAACGAGGCCCAGGCCCTGCACATGCTCGCCACGGGCGAGCCGCGCTGGGACGCGGAAGCCCTCGCCGCGCTGCTGGAGCAGGTCTCGCCCGCTCTCGAGGGTGCCTCGCAGGTGCAGCGCTTCCGCCCGCGCTATTGGAAATTGCTCTATTTCCGCCAGCAGGGCGACAAGGTATGGTGGCCCGGGGTCATCACCGAGGAAAACGAAGCCTTCGCCACCGTGAACCTGCCGGAGCAGGGCCTCATCGTGCGCGGGCGGCGCAAGCTCTTTGACGAACGCGCTGCGCCGGGGATGCGCGTACAGGTGCGCCTCGGCAAGGTGCAACCGCTCTACAACGAGATCCAGATCCTTGAGGTGGCCCCGGCGGACGAGGACATGTCCCCCGCCTGAGCCGCCAGACCCACGCCCCCCTGAAGGAGGACGCCATGCTCGTCAAAGCCTGCTGGATACTGTTCGCCTATGTGCTCGGCTCCGTGCCGTGGGGCGTGGTCATCGCCAAAACCTGCTGCGGCATCGACCCGCGCAAGGACGGAAGCAAAAGCACCGGCGCCACCAATGTGTCGCGACTCTGCGGCTTCGGCTACGGCGTGGCCACGCTGGCCTGCGATGTGCTCAAGGGTGCGGTGCCGGTGTGGATCGCGCTCAGGTTCATCAGCCCCGCGCCGCACTTCGTGAGCCTCGTGGCCGTGGCCGCGGTGCTCGGGCATGTGTTTTCCTGCTTCATGCGCCTCAAGGGCGGCAAGGCCGTGGCCACGAGCATCGGCGTCTTTTTGCCGCTGGCCTTCTGGCCCCTGCTCGGCTCCTGCGCGCTGTGCATGCTCGTCATCTGGCGCAGCGGCTTCGTGTCCCTGGGCTCGCTCTCCCTGCTCGCGTCGCTGCCGGTCTTCCTCGCCATTGCGGGCGCGTGGCAGTGGCTGCCGCTCTCCCTCTGCCTCTGCGTCATCGTGTTCGTGAAGCACCGGGAGAATATCGGCCGCCTGCGCGCCGGCACGGAAAAGCCCTGGCTCAAGGGCAAGGCCGGGCGCTGAGGCCCGGGCACCCGTGGGGGGGCTTCCCCGCGCTCGACAAAGGCGCGGCCGCGGGCTACAACTGCCCTGCCGCGCCACCCGCGCGTGAAGGAGCCTCCCATGACCGACACTTTCCCCGCCTGGCGCGGACGCCTCGAATATGTCTGCCTTGACTGCGGCGCCCGCTACCCCGCGGACGACCTGCTCTATACCTGCCCCCGCTGCGGCGGGGTCTTTCTGCTGCACGACCTCGATTTCGACGAGCTGAAAAAGCGCCCCGGCGCGGAATGGCGCGCCCTCTTCGACGCCCGCGCGTCCACGCGCGTGACGGCCCTGCGCGGTATCTTCCGCTTTTATGAACTGCTCGCCCCGGTGCTCGACGAGGAGGACATCGTCTATCTCGGCGAGGGCCAGACCCCGCTGGTGGACGCGGCCCCGCGCTTCCAGGCAGAGGTGGGCTGCCACTTCGCCTTCAAGAACGACGGCCAGAACCCCAGCGCCTCCTTCAAGGACCGCGGCATGGCCTGCGCCTTCAGCTATCTGAAATGGCTCTGCCGGCGCCATGACTGGGACGAAGTGCTCACGGTCTGCGCCTCCACGGGCGACACCTCGGCTGCGGCCGCGCTCTACGCTGCCTATGTGGGGCCGCCGCTCACCTCCGTGGTGCTCCTCCCGCACGGGCGCGTCACCCCGCAGCAGCTTTCCCAGCCCCTCGGCAGCGGCGCCATCGTGCTGGAGCTGCCCGGCGTGTTCGATGACTGCATGAAGGTGGTGGAGATCCTTGCGGAGCATTACCGCGTGGCGCTGCTCAACTCCAAGAACAGCTGGCGCATCCTCGGGCAGGAGAGTTACGCCTGCGAGGTCGCGCAGCGCTGCGGCTGGGACGTGGCCGGGCTCTGCCTCTTCGTGCCCGTGGGCAATGCCGGCAACATCACGGCCATCATGTCGGGCCTGCTCAAGCTGCGCGAATTGGGCATCATCACCAGTCTCCCGCGCATCTTCGGCGTCCAGTCCGAGCATGCCGACCCGGTGTGGCGCTACTACGCCGCGCCCGAGGCCGAGCGCGTGTGGCGCCCGGTTGACGTGCAGCCCAGCGTGGCCCAGGCGGCCATGATCGGCAATCCCGTCTCCTTCCCGCGGGTGCGGGCGCTGGCGAAGCGCTACTCCGACGCCTTCGGCGCGGGCGCGGACCGCGCCTTCCAGGTGGTGCGCGTCACCGAGCAGGAGATCATGGACGCCATGATCGCGGCCAACCGCCACGGCCATATCGCCTGCACCCAGGGCGGCGAATGCCTGGCGGCCCTGCGCGTGGCGCTGGCAGCGGGCCTTGTGGACAAGGACGAGCGCGCGGTGCTCGATTCCACGGCGCACAGCCTCAAGTTCGCGGGCTTCCAGGACATGTATTTCAACAACGGCTTTCCGCCGGAATACGGCGTCACGCCCGACCCGGCGCTCGCCAACCGGCCCGAGCTTTTGCTTCAGCCCACGGAGCGCGAGGGCCGCGACGTGGCGAGCTTCGCGCGCCTCGGCGCCGAGGCCGTGGCCAGGCGCCTGGGGCTGCGCCCGCGTGATTAAGGAGCAAACACCATGACCCTGCAAGAACTCTTCGCCGTTCCCGCGCCCGAGACGCGCATCCCCATGCCCTATGTCATCGCCGAGGCCGGCGTGAACCACGAGGGCAAAATGGACATCGCCAGGCGCCTCATCGACGAGGCCGCCGAGGGCGGCGCCAACGCCATCAAGTTCCAGACCTACAAGGCCGAAACGCTCGCCTCCAAGGACTCCCCCGCCTACTGGGACACGAGCAAGGAGTCCACGCAGAGCCAGTACGAGCTTTTCAAGCGCCACGACTCCTTCTGGAAAAACGAGTTCGAGGCCCTGAAGAAGCACTGCGACGCGGCGGGCATCGCTTTCCTCTCCACGCCCTTTGACGTGGAGTCGGCGCGCTTTCTGAACGACCTCATGGACGTGTTCAAGATCTCCTCCTCGGACATCACCAACAAGCCCTTTATCGAAATCCTCTGCGACTACAAAAAGCCCATCCTGCTCTCCACGGGCGCGGCCCACCTGCACGAGATCGCCGAGGCCGTGGAGTGGATAGAGGCCAAGGGCAACAAGCTCGCCCTGCTCCACTGCGTGCTCAACTATCCCACGGCGGACGAAAACGCGGCCCTGGGCATGATACCCGCGCTCCGGCGCATCTTCCCGGGCCACGCCATCGGCTATTCCGACCACACGCTTCCGAAGGACATGCACACGCTGGAGATCGCCACCCTGCTCGGCGCGCGCGTGCTGGAAAAGCATTTCAGCCACGACAAGACCCTGCCCGGCAACGATCATTATCACGCCATGGACAAGGACGACCTCAAGCTCTTCTTACGGCGCATGCGCGCGACCCTCGCCAGCGTGGGCGAAATTGGCGTCAGGGCGCTGCCGCAGGAGGAGCCGGCGCGCAAGCACGCCCGCCGCTCGCTGGTGACGGCCCGACCCGTTCCGGCCGGCCACGCGCTCACGCCCGCCGACCTCACGTGGAAGCGCCCGGCCCACGGCATTTCGCCGCGCTGCTATGACGAGGTTGTGGGCATGGCGGCCCGGCGCGACCTTGCGGAAGACACGGTGCTCCAGTGGACGGATCTGGAACGGCCCTGACGGCGGAGGCGACCGCCCCGCACAAGCCCGACGCCCCGCGCCCGGCCTTTCGCGAGCTCGTGCTCGGGGCCATGCCGCGCGTGGCCGACCCCGCGCGGGTTCTGGCCGTGGGCCCTTCCTGCTTTGCCGGCCGGGAAGAATTTTTCCCGGACTGGGAAACGGCCTTCACCTTCGCGCCCGAGCCCCTGGCCGACCACGCCGTCGCCCGCGAGGCCGCGCGGGCCGCACAGGCGCTGGCGGCCGACGCCATCCCGCGCCTGGCCGCATGGCTCTCGCCCCATGCCGGGGAGCTTCCGGCGGCCTATTGGCAGACCCTGCTCGCCCCCTGGGCCGTGGACGTGGCGCGCCAAATCATCGAGCGCCATCTGCGCGCCCGGGCCATGGTTGAGGCGTGGGGCGAGCTTGAGCTCAGCGTGGATCTCCTCCCCGCGGACATGGATTTCCATTTCGCCGACGAGCACGACTTCACCTTGCGCGGCGCCCTCGGCACGGACTTCAACCACTGGCTCTTCTCGCGCCTTCTTGAGGCGGACTGGCCATCCGCGTGGAAGCGGCACTTCCCCGAGGCCAGGGCCGACACGGCGCAAGCCCCTGCGGACACGACCCCGGACGGTGGGGGCGGGCCGGGCGAGGCGCCCCTGCGGCAGTGGCTCAGGCGCACGGTGCGCTCGCTCCTGCTCGCCCTGCCCTTCCCCCGGCTCAAGGGCATGACCCTGCCGCAGGCCCTGCGCTTTTCGCTGGCCCTGCTGCATCCCTGCCACGGGCCGGATCACAGTCTCTATCTTGAAACGGCCTTCGGCGGCGCGGCGGGAAAAGACACGCCCCTCATCCCGCCACTGCCGCTCGACCCGCTGCCGCTCTTCCAGGCCGCCTGCCCGGCGAGCCTGCGCGCGCTCAAGCACCCGGCCGCGCTCACGCGCACCTCACGGCCCCGGCTGCGCGTGGCCACCATCCTCGCCTATGAGGATGCGGCTTACCGTGAGCGGCTGGCGCGCTGGCGCGGGCGCGGCCACAGGCTCGCCTTCGCCCAGCACGGCGGCAACTACGGCATGGAAGCCGTGGCCTGCGAAACGGCCTTTGTGGAATACAGCCAGGACGTGTTCTTCACCTGGGGCTGGACACGCCACGGCGAGGCGCGCGGCAATTTCGTGCCCTTGCCCTCGCCGCAGCTCGCGCGCCTGGAAAACGCCTGGCACGGCGCGGACGGGGAAAATCTCCTCTTCGTGGGCACGGAAATGGCGGCGTTCGCCTACAGGCTCGATTCCCACCCCACGCCCCTGCAACTGGTGGAGTACCGCGAAGACAAGGAATGGTTCTTCGAGGCGCTGGGGCGCGAGCTGCAATCGCGCACGCTCTACCGCCCGTATTTTCCCCTGCCGGGCTGCCTGGAGGACGCGGCGTGGCTTTTGCCGCGCATGCCGCGCCTCAAGCTCTGCACCGGGCCGCTTCTGCCGCAGCTGCTCGGTTGCCGGCTGCTCGTGCTCGATCATCACGGCACCTCGCTCCTCGAGGCCATGGCCGCCAACGTGCCCATGGTGCTCTACTGGAACCGCGCCCACTGGCCGCTCACCCCCGAGGGGGAAGCCCTGCTGGACGAGCTCGCGGCCGCGGGCATCTGGTTCCCCACGGCGGAGGAGGCAGCCATCCAGGCGCGGCGGGTCTGGCCGGCAGCCGCCTCGTGGTGGCAAAGCCCGGACATCCAGGCCGCGCGGCGGCGTTTCTGTGACGCGCAGGCCCGGCTTTCCCATGGCAAGGAAGTTCCCCTCTGGACGCAAACGCTGAAGGCGCTATGAACACCCTCCCCCGCCTGTGGCACAGGATGCGCTCGGCTCTCGGGCCGGCCCTGAAACTCCTTCCCCTGCTGGCGCTCGCGCTGGTTCTCGCCGTAGTCCTCGCTTCCGCCCCGGCGCTGGCCGCCGCCAAGGCAGCCACGACGCCCAAGGCCGTGCCGGACGCGGCCAGGGATCTCACCGCCGCGCAGGCCGCGCTCGACAAGGGCGACTATGCCGCGGTCATCGGGCTGCTTACCCCGCTTGCCGAAGCGGGCAATGCCGAGGCGCTCTACGTGCTCGGGCGGCTCCGCCTCGAGGGCAAGGGCGTGAAGAAGAACGAGGCGCGCGCGGCCCAGCTCTTCAATCAGGCGGCGGAAAAGGGCGACATCAGCGCCCAGAACGCCTGGGCCACGGCGCTCGCCCGCGGCCAGGGCACGCGCCGCAACTATCTCGAGGCGGCGCGCTGGTTCCGCAAGGCCGCGGAGCAGGGGCTCGCCGAGGCGCAGTACAATCTCGGCTATCTCTACGCCCATGGCCGCGGCGTGAAAAAAGACGAGAACGCCGCCCTCGACTGGTACGGCCGCGCCGCCAACCAGGGCCTCGCCGACGCCCAGTATTCCCTCGGCTGGACCTACCTCAACGCCAAGGGCGACAACCAGAGCGACACCAAGGCCGCGCACTGGTTCGCCAAGGCGGCGGAGCAGGATCACCTCAAGGCGCAGAACAACCTTGCCTTCATGTATGCGGAAGGCCGTGGCTTCGCGCAGGACCCGGCCCGGGCCGTGCAGTGGTACACCCGCGCGGCCGAGCGCGGCTCGCCCGAGGCGCAGTACAACCTGGGCTTCATGTACGAGCAGGGGCGCGGCGTGCCGCAGGACTACGCCAAGGCCGTGGAATGGTACCGCAAGGCCGCGGAGCAGAACGAGGCCGCGGCCCAGTTCAGCCTCGGGCTCATGTATGACCAAGGCACGGGCGTGGAGCGCAACCTCACCGAGGCGACCCGCTGGTACCGCCTCGCCGCGCGCAACGGCGACCCGGATGCCAAGGCCGTGCTCCGCGCGCAGAGCGCGGCGGCCGCGCCGGTGGTCAAGAGCGCGCCCAAGGCCGCCCCCAAGACGCCTGCCCGCGGCAAGGACGCCCCCAAGAGCCGCGAGGCCAAAAAGCCCTAGCGGCGGAAAAATCCCGCAAGACGCAAAAAACGCCGGGCAGCCCCAAGCCGCCCGGCGTTCTTGATTCGGCTGTTTACAAAAACTAGAAGTCTTCCTTCTCCATCACCTTCACAAAGCTCTTCACCGGGCCGGTGTGCTTGGAGGTGGCGACGTACTTGGCGAGGAAGACATCGCCCAGGGTGGCGATGTGGCCGGCGGTCTCCTTGTAGTAGGCGAGGTGGATGTCCTCTTCCGAGATGATGGAATGGAAGAGGCCGGCGCTCGTGCTGTCGCCCGCCTTGTGGCAGATCTCCGCGAGCTCGTTGTAGGTCTTGACGGTGTTGGCTTCCATATTGATGTCAAAGGGGAAGATCTCCTTGACGGACTGCCCCTGCACGACGCCGCCGGCCTTGTCACACGTCGGCGCGCCGCCCAGGGTGTCGATGCGCTCGGCGAAGCGCTGGGCGTGGCGCATCTCGTCCACGGAGATGAGCTTCACATAGGCGCAGAGCTGGCCGTAATCGAGCTCGCTCAGGATGTAGTGCTGGATCATGTACTGGTGGATGGCCTGAAGCTCCATGCTGCGCGCCTTGTTCAGGGCGTCGATGACCTTCTTGGTGTTGGGGTCCATTTTGACAGCCATTGTCCGGCTCCTTGCGGGTTGGAGGAAGTTCACGTTCGCCGGGCCGCACCGGCCCGTGTCGAAAAGAGCCTAACCGCGCCAAAAAGCGCTTGTCAAGCCGATGCGCCGGCCGGCCGGCGCGCCCCCTTGACAGGAAATGCGCGCCGGCGTATCAAGACCGCCTTGCGGCATCACGCAGCGCGCGCATCTTCGCTCCGCCCGGTCTTCCCCGTTGGCCCGGCGGCGGCGCCACATTTCCCGCGCCAGTGCGAGGGCCGCCCCCAAGGCTGCAATCCACCGAGGAGTTTCTCCCATGAAGACCTTTACCCTCACGCCCAAGGACATCGACCGCCAGTGGTTCGTGGTCGATGCCGCCGACCAGGTGCTCGGCCGCTTTGCGAGCCAGATAGCCAACCGCCTGCGCGGCAAGTACAAGCCCGAATATTCCCCGCACATGGACAATGGCGACTTCATCGTCGTCATCAACTGCGAGAAGATCCGCGTCACGGGCAAGAAGCTCGAAGAAAAGAAATATTACCGCCATTCCGGCTGGGTGGGCAGCCTCAAGACCACCAGCCTCGCCGACATGCTGGCCACTCATCCCAAGAGGGTCATCACCCTCGCCGTGCGCGGCATGCTGCCCAAGAACCGCCTGGGGCGCCACATGCTGAAAAAGCTCAAGGTCTGCGTCGGCCCCGAGCATCCCTACAAGGCCCAGAAGCCCCAGCCCCTGACCCTGCCCTACTAAGGAGCGCATGCCATGAGCGACAAATTTGAATATGGCACCGGGCGCCGCAAGACCGCCACGGCCCGCACCCGCATCTATGCCGGTTCGGGCGGCATCCTGGTCAACGGCCGTCCCTATGAGGAGTATTTCCCGCGCAAGACCCTCCAGATGATCATCCGCCAGCCGCTCACCCTGTGCAAGGTGGCCGACAAGGTGGACGTGCGCGTCAATGTGGCCGGCGGCGGCGTGAGCGGCCAGGCCGAGGCCGTGCGCCACGGCATCTCCCGCGCCCTGCTCCTGGTTGACCCGGCCTTGCGCCCGGTGCTCAAGAAGGCCGGCTTCCTCACGCGCGACGCGCGCAAGAAGGAGCGCAAAAAGTACGGCCTGCGCGCCGCCCGCGCCCGCTACCAGTATTCAAAGCGCTGATCCGGGTTTTTCCGGCATGCGGGGCACTTTCCCCGGCCGGGCCCGGTATGCGGCCAGCCGCCCGCGTCCTTTCGTGGATACAGGTGGCTGGCCGCGCGGCTTCCTCTCCCCATCTGCCTTCGCATCCGCATGACCGCCGACGCCCCCACGCCCGACACGGACGCCACCGCGCCCCTGCGCGAATACGCCTACGCCCACGCCCAGACCGTCGGCTCCACGGGCTATTTTTCCTGCGAGCCCGCCACGCCGCTCGCGCTGGACGCGGCGCTGGCCGCCTTTGAAGCCGCACCCCTCGACGACTTTCTCCACGAGCATCTCTTGCGCCGCCTGGGCGCGCTGGACAAGGCGCGCCTGACCTCCCTCGCCGAAAGCTGCCTCGCGCCGAAGCCCCGGCCGGCGCTCGCGGCGCTGCTGCTCGAATGCGCCCTGCTCTTCCCCGAGGCCGCAGACGCGCTCGCCCCCAGCCTCGACGCCCTGCGCGCCCATGCCGCCGCGCCGGCGGAGGCCGCTTCCGGGCTGCGCCTTGCGGCCGCCGCCAGTGACGACCGGGAGGCCGCGCTCGCCTGGGGCGAGCTCTTCCACGCCAACATGACCGGGCACCGGCCCTTGCCCCGGCTGGAGGAAAGCGACATCCCACTGCCGCATGGCGCCCCCGCGCTGGCCCGCGCCATGGCGGAAGTGACGCGCACGGACGTGGCCGGCATCCTCGCCGCTGCGCATGCCCGCCTCGCCGCGCAGGATTGGCCCGAAGGCGGCCGCCCCCCGGCGGAAGCGACCTATGAGCGCGCCGTGAGCACGCTGGAGCGCGCGGGCGTTTTGGCCGGCCTCGAAATGCGCCACGAGGCCTCGCTCTCGCCCATCGCGCTCTTGCGCGACTGGGAGGTGGACGTGACCGTGCGCATCGGACGGCACGCCCACAGCCTGCGCGGCACGGCCACCGCCTATGGCCGCGGCCTCAGCCTGGCCGGCGCCCGCGCCTCCTGCGTCATGGAAGTGGCCGAGCGCGCCAGCGCCTATGCCTCCCTCGGGCCCGGCGGCGCGCACGGCGACGGCGAAGTGCTCGGCAGGCGCACGCCGCTCCCGCTCAGGCGCGCCACCGCGGCGGAACTCACGCGGGCCGCCCTCCGCCCTCTCCTGCCCGGCACCGTCGCCAATCATCTCATGGACGCCCCGCTCCACTGGGTCGCGGCGCGCGGGGCTGCCGGCGGCGAAGCACTGGTGCCGCTGCAAAATATCCTCCTCTTCTGCAATGCGGACGAAGCCAGGCTCGGCGCCTCCCCGGGCTCCACGGGCCTCGCCTCGGGAAATACTCTTGAGGAGGCCCGCTTCGCGGCGCTCATGGAGGTCATTGAGCGCGACGCCGACGCCACCACGCCCTTCTGCCGCCATGCCTGCTTCACCCTCCAAAGCCGGGACCCGCGCCTCCAGGGCCTTTTGGACGACTATGCGGCGCGCGGCATCCGCGTGCAATTTCAGGACATTACCAGCGAGTTCGGCATCCCGGTGTACCGCGCCTTCGTGACCGCGCGCGACGGGCGCGTGGCCACGGCCACCGGCGCCGGCCTTTCCGGGGCGCAGGCCGCGCTCTCGGCGCTCACGGAAACGCCCTGGCCCTATTCCTGGGCCACGCCCGCGCCCCACGGGGTGGCCTCGGGCCCCGGGCTCGCCGGGCTTGGCACCCGCGTGCTCGAGGACCTGCCCGACTGGAGCCTCCCCACGCCGAAAGCCGGCCTTGCCCTGCTCGAAGCCGTGCTTGCCGCGCATGGCCGCGAGATATTTTTTGTGGAGCTCACCCGCGCCGACCTCGGCATCCCCGTGGCGCGCGTCCTCGTGCCGGGCCTCGAGCCGCACGCCGATTTTGACAGCGTAACGCGGCCCGCGCCGCGCCTCTTCGCCCGCCAGGCCCTGCTCAACGAGGGAGCTGGGCCGGATCATCCTCTTTTCCGCCACTGAAACCCCAACGCGCCACAGAGGCAAAGGCAGGCACCATGCCCAGTTCCAAAAGCGGCCCCGGCCGCGCCCAGGCCCAGGCCGCCCGCGGCGACCATTCCGCCTATCTGCGCCGCATCCTCCTGAGCCGTGTCTATGACGTGGCCGAAGAGACGCCGCTGGACGAGGCGGCCAGCCTCTCCCGGCGGCTCGGCAACCGCGTGCTCCTCAAGCGCGAGGACGCGCAGCCCGTCTTTTCCTTCAAGCTGCGCGGGGCCTACAACAAGATGGCCCGGCTCACGCCGGACGAGCTCAGGCGCGGGGTCATCGCGGCCTCGGCGGGCAACCACGCGCAGGGCGTGGCGCTGGCCGCGCGCAAGCTCGGCTGCGAAGCCACCATCGTCATGCCCGTGACGACCCCGGCCATCAAGATAACCGCCGTACGCCGCCTGGGCGGGCAGGTGGTGCTCTCGGGCGAGTCCTTCAGCGACGCGGGCCGGCACGCCGCCGAGCTCGTGCGCCAGACCGGGGCGGTGTTCATCCCGCCCTTTGACGACGCGGATGTCATCGCCGGGCAGGGCACCATCGGCATGGAGATCCTGCGCCAGCACCCCGGGCCCATCGACGCCGTGTTCATGCCCATCGGCGGCGGCGGCCTCGCGGCCGGCGTGGCGGCCTATATCCGGCATCTCCGGCCCGAGATCCGGCTCATCGGCGTGGAGCCTGTGGATTCGGACGCCATGCGCCGCTCCATCGAGGAGGGCTTCCCGGTGGAGCTTTCCGAGGTGGGCCTCTTCGCCGACGGCGTGGCCGTCAAGCGCGTGGGCGACGAGACCTTCGCGCTCTGCCGCGACCTCCTAGACGAGATCATTACCGTGGATACGGACGCCATCTGCGGCGCCATCAAGGACATTTTCGAGGCCACGCGGGTGGTGGCCGAGCCCGCGGGTGCGCTTTCCCTGGCCGGGCTCAAGGCCTGGGCCGCGCGCGAGAACGTGCGCGATGCCACGCTCGTCGCCATCGTGAGCGGCGCCAACATGAATTTTGACCGCTTGGGGCACGTGGTTGACCGCTCCGAGCTGGGCTCCGAGCGCGAAGCCCTGCTCGCCGTGACCATCCCCGAGCAGGTGGGCAGCTTCCGCCGGCTCTGCGCGGCCATCGGCAACCGCAACATCACCGAACTCTGCACCCGCTTCGGCGACCCGGAAAACGGCCGCGTCCTCGTGGGCATCAAGACCCAGGGCAAGGCCGACGTGGCCGAGGCCATGGCGGAGCTGCGCGAACAGGGCTTCAAGGTCATGGACCTGAGCGACAACGAGCTCGCCAAGCTGCACCTTAGGCACATGGTGGGTGGCAACGCGCCCGAGCTCAAGCACGAGCGCCTTCTGCGCTTCACCTTCCCGGAGCGGCCCGGCGCCCTGCGCAACCTCATGGACGCCATGCGCATGGAATTCAGCATCACGCTCTTCCAGTACCGCTACCACGGCGCGGACTATGGCCGCGTGCTCATGGGCTTTGACGTGCCGGAGGAAAAACGCGAGGATTTCGAGGACTTCCTCGCGCGCGTGGCCGCCATGGGCTATCCGCATGCGGACGAGACGGAAAACCCCGCCTACCGCATGTTCCTGGGCTGGCACGGCGCGGCCTGAGCGGATGGCCCGTATTTTCGCTCGACCTTGCGGTGGGAGTCCGCTATGCTTAACACGCGGATTTTCCACAGCAACCGATTATTCTGCAAGGTTATGTTGTAGTGTGCAGTTGACGGATTTTCCTTAGATCCGTCTGGAGCGAAGCGGAAGACGGGTGCTGGTGCCGGAAGAATC